>NZ_JBRJJC010000002.1:0-107103 GCF_052983615.1 Nocardia fodinahabitans | reverse complement strand
GGCGCCGCCACCACCGTCGAGACCGGCGACAAGGGAGTGCTGGGCGAACCATCGAACCGGATGGTCACAAATCAGGCACGGTGGTCAAAGGCGGTCCTCGTCGTCGTCGGAGACGCGGTATGAACGACGAACTGCCCGCGGCGGTGACCGCAGCGGCCGATCAGATCAGACAACGGCGTTGAGGTGATCGAGCCAGTGCTCCATCGACCCAGATCACTGGTCGCCAAGCTACGCCAAGCGCCGCTGCGGCAGCAATTTTCGCCGAAGAGCCGGGAGACCGGTCACGAGTCCCCGCGGAAGGTGTTCGGGGATCGCGTTGCTGGCTAACCATGCGACGAGCCGCAACTGGTTCTCTGCCCGGCGCACCGACAAAGCGGAAGTTCCGTCGTCAATCGGTACGGACAGCACGCGGTGTCGAAGGTCAAGCTGACCAACATCGGATTGTCTGGCGCCGGGATCGCCGCCGGCCCTATACCGACCAGCTACGGCTCGCTGGTCAGCCGTGTAACTGATCTGTGTGTGGCTGGTGACGCCACCTGCGATGTTCAGTCCGCGAGCCCGCTGCTGGCCGCGGTCAACAACATCACCGGACAAACCGAGGGCAGGACCCGGTCGCCGCGATCATACCGTCGCCCAAGCGCTGGCCTCACCGCATTCACCACCGCGGTCAGCGTCGTCAACGACGACATCACCGGCACCAGCCTGGACCAGCTCTCCTACGCGAACCAAACTCTCGGCCAGCGCATCGCGACCGCATCCTCACCGACTGCCACCCACAACCACCGAATCAAACGCCACCTTCGGCGCGCGACAAGATCGGCACGATCAGCTTGAGCGCCGTGGTGTCGGTGGCACAGAAGGTCTTCACCGCCACGACCATCGCCGAACTTGCCGCTGTCGGGCTGTCCAACCCCGCCGCCGCCCGGTCGCGGTGCTCGGCACGAAAGTCGCTGAAGGCGGCGGTGGATCTGGCGCCACCCCAGTCGATCAGTAGCTGGGTCAACGCGGCGTTCGAACCGATCACCTCCACGATCACCGACCCCCCGACCTATACACGACCTCAGCGACCGCCCAATACAGCAACTCCACCGGGCGACGCAGCAGCTACAGCACCGTCTCGGTGACGACCAGCGGCGACACCCCACTGGCCGCGACCACCGCCTGGTTCACCGCCATCGCCCACGACCTCGCCTCCACAGACACGCCATCGAAGCAGTCGACGACGTCGAGCAGCACGACGGATTCCAGCCCACACCCAGTCCCGTCCGCAACAAAAACCCTGCCACGCAACCCGTTTTGCCTGCGGCACCGACCAGTCCGGCGGTGGCACACCCCTAGAGCCCTCTTCGGAGCACGACGGGGGCACTCGTCATCCCCCTGATCAGTGGCTCTTTCAGCGGCGTGCTCCGAAGGGCCCCAACCACCACCCAGCCAATCGAGGAGGTGAACAACATGCCCACCGACGACCTGAGCCCCCACCATGGTGCCGCCTGGCTACACAAACCCGACAGCCCAGAACCACATTCAGACGACCCCCAGCGAGTCGACCCACACGTCGACAGCCAAGCAGGACTGGGCACAACCGGGGGCTCAGCACCGCTTCCGCATCGTCGCGATCAGCGCGGCTGTCTTGAGCGTTGTCACCGGATTGGCTGCGGCCCTCGCGGTGAGCATGTCGGGCGAAAGCCGGGACCGTGCCGCCACCTCCCGACCACCTCGGCCCCCGTCGACGGGCACCACCACCACCTCTGTCGTAGTTGCCACAGAGCGGGCCTGTGCAGGGTTGGCCCGCTCAGACCGTGACGGCCGGTGCCGGTGATACCGCCGTGACCGCCGCGGGCGTGATCGCGGCGTTCGAACACGCCTACTACGTGACCCGCAGTGCTGAAAAGTCCTGCGGTTGACGAGTCCGGGGAGGCTGAGCTCGCACACGAGCCGCTGGCCGCCGCGATCACCCGCGCTGCCGATCGGCACCACCCACTGTGTCGGCGTCACCTCCATCGCGGAGAACACCGCCGAGGTCCACCAGGTGGAACTGCGTCCACGACGGCCGCCGCTTCGACTACCTGCAGGTGATCAACGTATCCGCCGTCGCCCCCGCCGGATTGGTCATCACCAACATTCAGGAAGCGAGGCAGCTGATGCATGCCTTGACCTTGCGCCAGCACCCCTCAAGCTGGGATCGGTGGTCGCCGTTTGGATCCGCCACTGTGAGCGCTCCAGATCGCGTCGCCAGTATCCGGACCGAGCCCCTGCCGACGACCCGAGCGCATCCACCGGTGAGGTCGCGATTGTCGGCGCGCACGGCGGATTGGCTTACTCGACGCTCGCTCCGGTGGTGGGCGCCAGCGGCGGACTGGTGGCAGTCCTGGCCTGGGTCCGGCGCAGACGACGCAGCGGGTCGTCGTGGCGGCGCGGCTGTGTCTGCCGGGGTTGGTCGCGTGTGCAGATCGACCACGTGAATGGCATGTCGGTACCGCTCCTGGCGGTGTCGAGATCGTCGGTGTCGTACTCAGTGCTGCCCGGCCGGGGGCGAGTACCGGCGCCGGTACCGCCGTTATCGCGCCGTGGTCGAGGACACGGCCGAACAGGTGTGGGACATCGGCTGGCACATGGCGAAGCTCATCGAACGTGAACTGGCCGAGCTCGCCGAGTTCAGCCCGTTCGACCCAGTCCCGCAACGGCGCGCCCGCCCTGACTCAAGCGGTGCCCCTCGATGTTCATCACGTCGGCAGCGAGCTCATCGACGCTCTCGCGCGCACAGCGAAAAACCCTATCGAACAACAGGATTCGGAGAGATAACCATGTCCGTTCTATCCGTGGTGGGTGACAGCGTGTCTGCGCTGGCTCAAGAGATCAAGGTCAACCCGACCATCCCGCCGGGCGGGAGACAAACTGACCAATCTGGTGGGGTACTTGTCGTGGCTGGTCATCTTGGCCGGGGTCGCAGCGCTGATCTGTGCCGGTGGCAAGTTCGGCGTGGAGCGCTGGCACGGCGGCGCGGTCGAATCCCCCCAAGATCGTGTTCGCGGCCATGGTCGGCGGCATCATCGCGACCTCCGCCATCACCATCATGAACGCCGCCGTCACCGGAGGTTCCTGACATGCAGGCACCTCAGTTCAGCCACGAATCCCCCAGCAGCGCACCAGATCCGCGCACCGTGACTATCACCGCGGCCGACGGCACAGCGTTGACGGCGACCCGCTTCGGGAAACCGGACGCCGTTTTGACCGTCGTCTACCTGCCCGCACCGCTGGCCAGCGCAGCGCACTTCTCGCCCATGATCGCGCTGATCGCCAGACATTTCAGCGCAGACATCGCGCAGTTGGTCTACGACCAGCGGGGCCACGGCAACGACCTGCCGCTGCGTCCGGGCCGGGCGGGGATGGCCCAACTGGTCGAGGACCTGAACACGGTGATCTCCCACATCGATGGTCGTGTGGTGTTGGTGGTGCATTCGCTGGCAGCGATTGTGCTGCAGGAGTGGCTCTACCGCCATCGACGAGACGAGACCCGCATCGTGGCGATCGTGGCGATCGCACCGGTCACCGAACTTCCAGACCACGCTGGGACGCTGACGGCACGCTCGACGGGGCTGCCCGCCGAGACGGCACCCGTCTCATCCACGAACTTTCCACGGCGCTGGGTGAGCACCGCCTTCGTACCGAGGCCGAGATCGAATCCGCCCGCCGCATCTTGCGTGCGTATCGGCGATGCAGGGCCGACCTGTCAGCAGTCGAAGACCTCCTGCGCGCAACGCCGACCTGGATCGTGGCCGGGCGAGCGGACCCGGTGGCTGTTTACGAGCGGGTCAAGGTGCAGGCCGAGACTGTGTGGGCCGAGATGAGCAGCGTGCGCGACGGCAGGCATGACCTCGCCCGTGCCTTTCCTTGGCTGCCAGCTGCGGCGGTGTCATCCGCGATCCAGGTCGCCCGCGACGCCGACAGGTTCGGGGGCGGCTGGTGATCGCCGAACCGCTGCCCGCGCAGGTGTTGGCGCCGCTGACACAGCTGGTGAATTGGCTGGCCTGGTTCGTGCTGCTGCTGTGCGTGGGACGCGCGACCTTCGTCGGCGGCCAACTCGCCTCCGGATCTACCGAGAAGAAGCGATCGAAGGCTTCATCGGATCCCTCGCCGCCGCCGCACTCCTCGGCTCGGCCAGTGCCCTGGCAATCGCCATCCTTCCCACCTGAAAACACAGGACATCCCTATGTCACAG
Source organism: Nocardia fodinahabitans (assembly GCF_052983615.1). Taxonomy (NCBI): domain Bacteria; kingdom Bacillati; phylum Actinomycetota; class Actinomycetes; order Mycobacteriales; family Nocardiaceae; genus Nocardia; species Nocardia fodinahabitans. The sequence goes on along the minus strand of NZ_JBRJJC010000002.1, from coordinate 102,884 downwards.
AAACTTTCGGCACGCGCCCACCGGACGATCACCGTGTGGATCGTGCTCGCCATGGCGGCCATCGCCGCCACGGGCTGTGGGTGACACCGACGCCGACGAGGACCCGCGCGCACCTGCCACCACCGACGCTGCACAGCTGATCCCGAGTGGGCTGAGCTGGCGGACCTACCAAGGCATCGACCTGCCGATCGCAGTGCAAGGTCCCCGCGTGATCGATGGTGTGGTCGCCACGGACTGTGACCGGTCCCCGGTCGGAGCCGCTCTGGCCGCGATCCACGCGACCGTGCGCATGTCGGTCGCACCGGACGGTCAGTGGGCCTCGGTCGGGCAACGAATGATCGCCCCTGGCCGAGGACGCGACACCTGGGCGACAGCTCGCGCCCAGATCTCGATCACCACCCCGGCCACCGACATGGTGCCCAGGATCCTCGGCTACCTCGTCACGGCCTACGCCGACACCGAAGCGCAGGTCCAGACCTACTCGACCTATCCGGACCGCTCGATCACCCGCAACACCGCCACCGTCATCTGGGCCACCGACGGGTGGCGACTGCGACTGCCCGACACCGTCACCGAAAGCCCGGTCACCGCAGTGGATTCGGTGCCCAACGACATGGTCGCCCTGCCGAAACCGTGAGGACCAACTCTGATGCGTTCGACTCGAACCCTGCTCCTTGTGCTCAGCATCATCGCCGCTGTGGTGATCGTCGTGTTCGTCCTGACCGTCACCGGCGACGACCAGCCTGACACCGCCCAACCCTCAGTGCAGAGCGGACAGCCCACGACGACCGCCACGCCGCCGCCGACACCGTCATCAGCGCGTCCGCCAACAGTCGACATGTTCGGCAACCGTCTCGAAGTCCCAGTTGAGGAAGCCGGTGCGGCGCTGCCGCAGATCGCCGAGGATCGGATCGAAGCGACGCGATCGGATTTCCTGACCGCGGCACCGGCTCGATTGCAGTGGCAGCGAATCTGGGACGGCGCGGCCGTGCCGGTCTCAGGCAGCGACGGCCCCGCACGCATCGACGCCGGTGTGGCGGAAGGATTCGCCCACACACCCCAAGGTGCTGCATTGGCGGCGATGGACGCGATCGGGCGGGTCTACGCCGCACCGGAACCGATCTGGCGAAATGTAGTTCGGGACCGCTTTTACGGTGGCGGCGATACGTTGATCGACCAGTTCGCCCGTTCCCGGGCCAGCGCCCCGGATATGGCTCGCTACGTCACCGTCCCCGAAGGGGTGCGGGTACAGCCCGGCTACCGCGATGACCTAGCCGTGGTTCAGCTCGCGGTCCGTTCCACGAGCGGGTACGCGATCGCGACCTGGCCCATGGTCTGGGTCGAGGGCGATTGGCGCATCCGCACTCCCGACGACATTGAAACTCTCTGGCGCCCAGCCACACCCACCGCCTCAACGGCTGGATTCGGCCGCTGGAGGCAGTCGTGACCAGCATCCTCGCCGCGCCGGTCGCACCGGGAGATGGTGTCCACGCCCAACTCCCCGATCTCGCCTGTGTCGCGGTGCCCGGGATAAAGGAAGCGTGCCAACTCGCAGATGCGGCAGGGGGCGTGGCTGAGATGGCGAGCGACTCGGTGATCGGCGGCATCGCAGCCGATCTCATCGACAGCCTCGTGACGGCGCTGCGGTTGGTGATGGCCTGGTGGACGACCTTTCCGTCGCCGGAACTAACCACCTCCCAGGGCCAGCCCGCCCCGGTACTCGCCCAGATCCGCGAATACACCAGCGGCCTGCAGGTGGTGCTGTTGACGGCCGGGATCATATTCGCGGCCGCACGTCTGGCATTGGCCAAGCGGGGTGCCGCGGCGGGGAAGCTCAGGAGAGCTTTCTGATGTTGGCGCGGGCAACGTTCGGCGCGATGACGTTCGGTGTGTTGATCACCGTCGCGACTACGGCTGGCGACGAGTTCGCATCATGGGTTGTCTTCGACGCGGCCCGCGGTGACCTCGATACCGCCGTCGGTCGCATCGCCGATCCGCGGATCACGGGCAACCTCGGCTCCGGAATCCTGCTCGTTCTCAGCGTGCTCGGCTTGATCAGCTTGTTGGTTCAGCTGGTCATGCTGGTGGTTCGACAGGCTCTGCTGGTTGTGGTTGTCGCGGTGATTCCGATGGCGGCAGCAGCGTCGGGGACCGGGCCCGGTTCGCAAGCCTACAAGCGCCTGGTGGCGTGGTCGCTGGCGTTCGTGCTGTGGAAGCCGGTCGGAGCGTTGGTCTATGCGATCGCGTTCACCGTCACCGGCAGTGGTGACGAACCAGATCCCCAGATGATCTTGCTGGGGGTGATCTTGATGGTGATGAGCGTGATCGTGCTACCAGCGCTGATCCGCTTGATCGCACCAGCGGCATCCACGCTCGGAGGCGGAGGCGGAGCGGCATCAGCGCTGGTAGCGCTGGCGCGGGTATCGCCATGTCGGCTGTCGGCAGCGGCGGATCGCAGGCCAGAAAGATGTCTGAGGCTCAAAACTCTGGTCCATCGGCCGGATCATCGAGCCGGGCAGGCTCACCGCCTTCTGGGCCGAGTGGCGCTGGTGGGGCGCGGCCGATGGCAGCGAGTTCGGGATCGCCGTCTGGCGGGACAGGCTCGGCGCCGGGTGGCGGCGGGTCTGTGTCAGCAGGTCCGGTTGGGGGTGGTTCGCGTGCTGGCGGGGCTTCTGCCGCGGGTGCCGGTGGTTCGGGCAATGCGGCCGCTGCCGGTGCGATGGGCGCGGGCCCTGCGGGGGCGGCGATGTTAGGCGCCCAACTCGCAGGCGGCGCGCTGCGAGGCACTGCTTCGGCCGCTCAAAGCTCTATTCCGGAGTCGTCGCCACAGATGGATCCCGATGCACTCGGTCCCGGGGAGGTCCGGCGATGAGCACACGGATGTATGGGCGCTGGGAGCAGCCGCGCTCAGCCGGGTTCTTCGGCCTGACCTGGGGCGTTTCGCTGCTCGGTCTCGGCTTGATCATCACGGTGATGGTGTCGTTCATGATCACCCGCTCGCTGGAATTCGCAGGCGCTGTCCTGCTCGGTGCGGCAGTGGTGTTCGTCCCGCTGGCGGTGACGCGCAACGGGCGCACCGGTTGGGAACTGTTGCTGCTTCGGGTTCAGTTCGCTCGCGCTCGTTCTCGCGGCGAGCTGACCTACCGGTCCGGGCGGTTCTCCCGGCTTCCGGGTTTGGCGAAACTGCCTGGGTTGCTGGCTGATTCGCGCTTGACCGAGTACGAGACGTCGGGTGGGAAGCGGTTCGCGATGCTGCATATCCGGCGTAGCGATCACTACACGGTGATCGTGCGGGTGATCCCGCGCGGCAAGGAACTCGTTGACCAGGCCCAAATCGATTCCTGGGTTGATGGATTCGGTCAGTTCCTGGCCTCGCAAAGCCGTGGTGGAGAAGTCGTCGCGGTGACTGCGGTGTTGGACAACACCGTCGAGACCAGGTTGAAGCAAACTCGGGAAGTCGCCCGGCTGATCCGACCGAACGCCCCTGACTTCGCCAAGTCGGTGATGAGGGAAGCCGCCGCTGACAGCGGTGGGGTCGGGGTGCGGATCGAAGCTCGTATCGCGATCACCTACCGAGCGATCGGCAAAGGCCGCATCCGCCGTGACCAAGCCGAGCAAGCCCGCGAGATCGGGCAACGACTGCAATCGGTGCTATCGCAGCTCGCCCGCGCCAAGCCTACCCGCCACACCCCTATATGCGTGGGAAGTACTGGGCCTGGTCCGGAGCCGATTCGACCTCGCCTCCCAACGCGATGTCGAGGCGGCCGGGGCGCAGATCGTGGAGTCGCAGTCGTGGGATTCGGTCGGACCGCTCGCCCATCATGATCGGTGGGATCACTACGTCCACGACGGCGCCCGCTCGATCACCTGGGAAATGGACGGTGCACCCCGCGGGGCGGTGATGGAAACCGTCCTCGAAGAGCTGTTGCGTCCACGCCCGGATATCCCGCGCAAACGGGTCGCGATCGTCTACCGCCTGCATTCAGCCGCTGAAGCGACGTCGTTGGTGGACTCGGACTTCCGCGACGCGGTCGCCGCCGAACAAACCGAACGAGGGATCTCATCGGCGGCGGCGCGGATCCGGGTCGGGAACACCTCGGCCGCGCGGGAGGAGCAAGCGCGCGGGGCGGGGTTGACCCGGTTCGGGGTGTTGGTGACGGTGACCGATCACCTCGATGCAGACCTGCCCGGAATCGAAGCGTCGGTCAAAGGGATGGCGGCGGCGTCGCGGTTGACGGTGCGCCGCTGCTACGGCTACCAGGCCGCGGGGTTCGCTGCCTCCCTCGGGATCGGGCTGATCTTGCCTGAACACGCTTCCATCTCCGATCGGGTGTCGGGATGAACGCGCGCGCGGGGAGCTTCCGTCGCCGAGGCAAGCCCGCGAAAACCGAGATCGTCGAGGGCATCAGGATCCTGACCACCCTCCATCGTGGTCAGGTCGAGATGACGGCCCTGACCAGGGTGGCCTGCGCGGTTGGCGGGCACGAATGATGCTCTCGAGCGATGACCATCGACGTGCGACCGCAGCGCGCCGCCGCGACGGCGCCGCCGGTGACGGGTTCGACCTCACCGCCCCGGCGTTCACCGACCGCGGCTATACCGGTGCGGGCGGTGGCCGGGCGTCGGTGGTCCCGCGTACCCCGGAGTGGCGTGCGACGACCGTGCAGGTGGCTGGGTTGTGGCCGTTCTGCGTCGGCGCGAGCGCCCCGACCGCGGGGGTGCCGGTAGGTAGCCACTACATCACCGGCGCCCCGGTGCATTTCGACCCGATGTCGTGGTTTCTGCGGGGGTTCATCACCGCGCCGATCGCGTTCGTGTTGGCGCTCAACGGCTTCGGCAAGTCCTCGCTGATCCGACGCATCGTCGCGGGTGCGGTTGCGGCGGGGGAGACCGTGCTGTGCATGGGCGACACCAAAGGCGAATACCGCGACCTGGTCGAGCGCCTGGGTGGGCAGGTCGTCGATGTCGGCTACGGCCACGGGACCATCAACCCCCTCGATGTCGGCGCCTTGGGCGCCACCATCGACCGGCTTCCCGATGCCGATCAGCGTCGCCAGGTTATGGCGCGGGTCGAAGCGGGCCAGATCAACATCGTCGCCGGGCTGATCGAACTCGTGCGCGGCGCCCGGGTCGAAGACTACGAGGAAGTCTTACTCGCCGCCGGTCTGCGCGAGCTCTACAGCCCGGCAGGTGGTTTCACCCACCAGAACCCGCCACTGCTGGAGAACCTGCTCGCGGTGATCTCTGCCGGAGGCGAGCGGTTGCGCGCATTCGCTGAAGAAGACGACGAAATCTCCTACCGGGCCGCTACGAAGACGTTGCGTCGGTCGATGCGTGCCCTGGTCGAAGGACCGTTCGGGGCGATCTTCAACGGACCCACCTCGACCCGGCTGGATCTGTCGAGTCCCGCGATCTGCATCGACATCTCCCGTATCCCCGAAGGCGACACCAAACTGCTGGCAGCGGTCTTGATGACCTGTTGGTCGGACGGGTTCGGCGCGGTCGCCGCCGCCCACGCCCTCGCCGACGCGGGCCTGGCCCCGGCACGGACGTTCGAAGTCGTGATGGACGAGATCTGGCGTGTGCTCGGCGTCGGTGAATTCATGGTCGACCGCGTCGACGCGCTGACCCGACTCAACCGGCCCTTGGCCACCGGGCTGATCATGTGTTCCCACACCATCAAAGACCTCGCCGCCTTCGACTCCCCAGCCGCACAAGCCAAAGCGCTCGGGTTCTTCGAACGCGCCCGCGCGAAGATCATCGGCCCGGTCGGGCCCGAAGAAGCCAACCGCATCGCCGCGGTGGCCGGGATGACCGACACCGAGAAATTGTTGGTCACCTCCTGGGCGGCGCCGCGCCCACCCAGCGACGACGACCTCGATACCTCGCGACGCGAAATACCGCCGGGCACAGGGTGCTACCTGCTCAAGACCGGTGAAGCCGAAGAGCCTGGCATCCCGTTCCGGATGGTGTTCACCCCCACCGAACGCGACTCCGATATCCACAACACCAACCGCCGCTTCGACAACCTCGGCCACACCTCCGGTGGGGCGGTGAATCCGCGATGAGCACCGTCGAACCCGGTCGTCAGCGAAACCCCATCCCGAGCTCGCACACCCACGAGACCCACAGTCACCCGGTGGTGTCGCGATGAGTAGTGCCGCTCGGGCAACGGTCGCGGTCGTGGGCGCGGTCCTGATGCTGCTTGGGCTGCTGCTGTTCGCGGGCGTTGTCGAGGAGGGGGGCTGCGCGCCGTCGGCGGTGCAGAGCGGGGCGGCCTCGGCGACCGGTGACGCGAGGACGATGCCGATGGCCGAGGGCAGCTACACCTTGACCTCGGGTTTCGGGATGCGTTGGGGCACAAACCATCAGGGCCAAGACTTCGCCGCCGCGTCCAAGACTCCCATCTACGCGGTCGCCGACGGACTCGTCGTGCGGGTCGGAGCTGCCAGCGGGTTCGGGATCTGGGTGGTCATCGACCACAACATCGACGGCGAAACCGTGTCCTCGGTCTACGGTCACATGTTCGCCGACGACGTCCGTGTCGAACAAGGCCAGAACGTGCGTATCGGTCAACTGATCGCCGGCGTCGGCTACAACGGTCAAACCGTCCCCCCAGGCCCGGACGGGGCGCACCTGCATCTCGAAATCTGGACCGAAGGAGGACGATTCGGCGGCGGTACGGCCATCGACCCGATGCCGTGGCTGCTCCATGGAAATGCAGACCAGTCGACCAGTGTCGCGACATCGAGCGCGGTGTCGCCGCCGACGACATCAGTCAGCGATGCTCCCGTAGCTGGCGCCGGTGCGGCGGCAGGCTCCGAGCTGCCCGAAATGCCTGCGTCGATCGGCTTGGAGCGTGGGTTGCAGGTCGACTCGATCCGTTTGGCACGCACGATCGTTCAACGGTTCCCTCAGGTGCAGAAGATCTATGGGCAGCGTGGGGATGATCTGCCCGATCACCCCAGTGGCCGGGCGATCGACATCATGATCCCTGACCCGACATCCGGGGACGGCAATGCCCTCGGTGATCAGATCGCCGGCTTCGTTCTCACCAACTCCGTTGCACTGCGGATCGACTATTTGATCTGGCGCCAGACCTACCGTGCGGCCAGCGGCGAGTCCAACCTGATGGAAGACCGGGGCGGGGCCACCGCCAATCACATGGACCATGTCCACGTGACCACCCTGGGCGGGGGATACCCAGACGGCTCACCGATCGGCTCCGTCGCGACCAACCCACCCGGCACCAGCACAGCGTCGACGTGTGGATCCAGTGGCGGAGAGGCCGATCTCGCGCCAAACACTGTCCCCGCCGACTTGGAACCGTGGTATCGGCTGGGTGGCACCGTATGCCCGCAAATCAGCGCGTCGCTGCTCGCTGCCCAGGGCAAACAAGAATCCGGGTACCGGCGCGGGCTGACATCGTCGGCTGGTGCGCAAGGTCTGGCGCAGTTTCTGCCCGGCACCGCGACCGCTCTCGCCTCCGACGGGCAGCCGTATGTGATCGACGCCGACAGCAGCGGCGTCGCCAGCGTGTGGGACGACGGCGACGCGATCATCGGCCAAGCCCGCTACCTGTGCGACATCGCCGACCACGTCGATGCCTGGATCGAGCAGGGCAAAGTCGTCGCCCCCAACGGTGCCGTCGAGCTCTACCTCGTAGAGCTACAACGCGGGCGAATACGCCGTGCTGCGCTCGGGTGGATTTCCCACGGGTTCACCGGATTACGAAGTTCAGACCCGCCCGTATGTGGCCAGCATTCTCGCGATGGCCACCCAGATGTCGACGACGATGAGCTGAGGACACCATGGTGAACCGTCTACCTCTGTGGGCTGTGACCCTCGGTGTCGCGGCCGTCCTGATTGTGCTCGCCACGGTGCTGGTGGTCGGCGCGCAGAACAGTGAGCCCGTGCCCGGTACGCACACACCGGGTACCGCCCACGTGGAGGGGCCGGATCCCTCGGCTGCCGACGCCCGGACCGCCACCCACATGGGTTTGGCGGCCATGTTCTCCTGGCAACCACGCACCGACCCCAGCCCCGGCACCGGATTGACCCGCGCCGCACCGTGGCTGACCGGCGAACTGGCTGCCGCAGCGAACAGTGGTGTCGCGAGCGGATCGGCACCGCTGCCGGAATGGGCGCGATGGCGCGACAGCAACGACATCGTCACCGCCCTGGTCGACGCCGAGCAGACGAAAACCGACATCGCCGGGACGACGGTCGCGGCGTCGGTGACCCAGCAGGTACTCCACAGAGACGGCTCCACCACCCTCTACCGGCGGCTGCACGTCACCGCCACGGTGACAGAGACGTCGCAGGGGTGGCGGATGTCGAGCTATCGCATCAACTCGGTGACCGGCCATGGCTGACACCACCCAACCACTTTCGAGCCCGCCAGCCCGGTGCTGGCCGCGTCGCCGGAGAACAACCCCGGCAGTACACCTCCGATGCTCGTGCATCGACGGATGGCGGCGGCGATCCAGAACGTCACCGTCGATCTGATGCTGCTGGCGCGGGAACCACACAGCCGCATCCAGACTTTCCGGGATCTCTCGATCGCTGGGCGGGTCCTCAACGAACAGGCTGCGGCGATCGGGGTGCCCGCCAACTGGATCGACTTTGGACGACAAGCTGATCAGGAAGGTCGAAAAGCGACCGGGACTTCCTCGTTGCCTCCTCGCCGTCCGGTCTCGCGGTCGCTGCTGATCGCTCAGCTACACCACCAGGCCGACACACTGTGGACCATGGCCGCCGTGGGCCCGGTCCGGCGCGACCGCGGCCCGGTGAGCGCACCGGCAGCGCAGAAGCTGGGTGAGCATCTGCGGTTGCAGTGGTTGCGGGTGGCGATGGTCGCCACCGCCATCAATCTCACCGAAGCCGAAACCCGTGGCTGGTGGGCCACCGATCCGACCCACTGCCACTCACGCCAGGCCCAGATTCAGCAACAGTCGGTACCCGATCAGGGGCGTCAATGGCGTGAGCTCACCCACTTTGCGAGCGTGCGTGAAGCACGGGTCCGTGTCGCGGCGATGCGCATGGTCGGCATCGACCTCACAGCCAGTGCCCCACATCAACTACCACCTGCCCCGCATCTGCTCGAGGCTACTGCCGAGAACGCCTGGCACACCGCATCTCTGGAATCCGAAGGCGTGGGAGGTGCACGCATCGGCGCCGCGATCGCCGCCACCGGTATCGACGACGCCCACAGCATCGCAGACGGCGACACCCACGACCTGCCGCCTCCGACCAGGTCAGCGCAACACCACGTCGAACCGGATTTCTTACCCGATTGCTTCGAGGAGAGCTCCATGACAACCCATCCCACTACCCCTGGCCCGTCAGCGCCGATCACACCCGAAGACATGGTCCGCGACCGGTTGACCGACCTGTGGACCTTTGCGACTACAGAGGAATTCGACAGCCTCGCCACCGAATACGGGTTCACGACCGAAGAAATGTCGCTGCGCTACGTCGTGGCATTGTTGGATGTCGCAGGTATCGACTACCAGGGTCTGCGACAGACCGAAATCCTGTGGGCAAACTCAGGTGCCAACCTCGTGCGCAAGGCCGCGACGGGCCCGGCACTGACAGTGTGGTCGGCGGCGACCCTGCAGGCGTTCACCGTCTGCGCCCCGTCCGGTCGCATGATCTGGCACGAACGCTTCGGCACCGCCATGGTCGATGGTGTCGACGCGGCGACGGTGTCGGCAGAGAAGGCGATCGAGTTGGCCGCTCACGCTTTGCGTGAGTGGGGCGCCGAAGCCGGTGTCTTGCGGTTGAACCTGGCCCGCAGTCGCGGCCTGGACTTCGATCGGCTGCGCCGCATCGCCGCCACCGAGGGCCTGGTCCTCGATATCGCGACCGTCGCGGTCCGCAACTCGGCCGCCGAACAATGCATCGCGCCCGAACGGGTCGTTTGGCGGACGGTCGACCTGCGCGAGCTCTGGCAGAGCGCGTCATGAAACCCGCTGTGTTCGCGACTACCGCCGCAGTGGTCTTGGCGGTAACGGCGGCGAGTGGGTGCTCGACCGCGGATACGCCGGTGGTCGAACCGGTCTGCAGCGCGGAGGCCTTTCCGCCACCACACTCCGAGGTCTGGCCCTGCTCGGCATCGGATGTTCTGCGGGCCGCGGTGACCACGTTGTATCAACTGGACCCGGTGGTCGGGCTGGATGCGCGGTCGATGTTCGAGGCCACACGACCGCTGATGCGGGCCGCGTACTCGACCGACACTCGCGTGGGGACATCGCTCTGGTCGCCGATCACCGTCGCCTCGTGGCAGGACTGGGTCGAGCACCACGTGCCATTGCGGACCGAGGTTCGTCTCACCGGTGACGACCACCCGCCCGATACCGCGACCTCGTCGAGCCGGGTCCTGACAGTCACCCTGACCCCGGCCGAGCGCACACCGATCGCGTTCTCGGTGTACGCGAGATCGACGCGCCAAGGCCCGGAACGCGCGTGGCTGCTCGCCGAAATGCTGGTGCTGTGATGAACGGCGATCCGGTCGAAGAAGGTGGCCAAGCTGTCCGTCAAGGATTCCTGCAAGCGCTGCAGACCGCCCACACCACCAACGCACTGTTCCGCAGCAGAGGAGGGGAATCGCGCTCACGCGCCGAATCCGAGCAGCGATCCGCGATCGAAGCGGCCAAGAACCAACGGTCGTGGATCGAGCACCAGGCCAGGCTCGGAAATCTGGGGTCGGAGCGAGCGCTGAGCATGGCCAAGATCGACGAGGTCCGCGCACGCATCGCCAACGCAGCACAGATCACCGAGGTCGACCTCCGCCACAAAGAAGGCCAAATCACCCGCGCCGAAACAGATCTCGCACGACGCGAACACGATGGTGCGCTCTCTCGAAGACAGAGCAAGGAGCTACATACCGAACGCATCGCCGGCTACACCAACCGCGAAACCCGCGACGTGGAGCTGCACAAACTCGATTTCGAGCTCAAGAAACTGATGATCGAGATCCGGCGGCGTGCGGCTGGATTCACCGACACCTTGCACCACTCGGATGAACGAACCGGTGCAGGACAGGCAGCGGCGGCCCAGTTCGCCGCCGCAGACGCCACGCGCGACCTTTCCCCGGACGCCGAAGCCGCGGCCCAAGCCTACGAAGAACGGTTCATCGACGACACCGGCCTGGACCTCGAAGGCGTCTTGTCCGACAACGGTGCGGATCTGTCCGATCGCGGGCCTGAAGGCATAGGTGACATGGCCGGGCTTGCTGCGGATCTCACGATCACCGCGCACTTGAACGACGAATTCAACTACCTCGCAGATCATCTCGACCACACCGCCGACCCGGTCGCTGACCCGATCTTCGACGCGGAGATCGTCGAGGCCGGTGAATGGATCGAGGCTGCCGTGTCGGCCGCAGCGGTCCACGACATCGACCCCACCGCCCCCGACCCTGACTTGACCAGCGGGGGAGCAGAACCCTCGCTCGCACGCACCACGGGCAAGGAGATCGAAGTATGGCGCGATCCCGATGTGGGACGGGGCCGGTGAGATGTTCGACCCGAACCCGATCCAGGCCAAGCTACTCGCGGTCGTGCAGAACCTGGCCAGCGACAACGCGCGCCTGATCGACCAATCCCGCACCGGGGACAACGAGCAACTGTCGCCGATGGCGTTGGCTCATCTCGATATCGGGCGCCGTACCCGGGAGAACCTGGAAGTGATCGCGACCGCGGTCGGGGTGCCGAAATCGGTGATCGACTACACCCGCGCCTCCGGTGAACGCGGACACCGCTGGCAACCCGGCCAGCCCCTGCTGAGCACCGAGGCTATCGACCGCGACACCCTGCTTCGCGGACACCTGCGGGCAGTCGCGCAACTACAGATGATGGCAGGGGTCGGGGCCGCGTTCTCACGACAGGGAACCCTGCCGCGCGAGGGATTCGCCGCGTTCCGGCGGGTGATGGGTCTGAACTGGCAACGCGTCGGCGCCGTCGGGCACGCCCTAGGCCTGAGCGCCGTAGAACAACAACACGCGTGGCAACCCACCAACAGCCCGTGGACCGACCACGTCGCCCAGTCCATGGCAATGCTGGAGCGGGCAGCGTTGAGGACGCGGTGGCGGGCCGTCGTCGAGACCAACTTCGCCACGGTGTCGATGCCGGTGATGGTGCTCCAAGCCGCCGGAATCACCCCCGACGACATCAACCGCCAACTCCCCGTCCTGCCCGACCGGATGGTCGAGCTCGCCGCAGACGCCCTCGAACCCGACCCCGCGACGCGCGGCATGGGTGGGGCTGGCATCGACGCCGCGATCGAGGCCACCGGCGCCGAGTCCCAGACCGAATTCGAGCCCACCGATCACCGGCCTGCTTCGCACCCGGATCGATACCGCGGGCCCGACACGGGCCCGGGGCCGTGACCAATCGGATGCCACTGCTATCGCCCGTCACAGCCCGCCATCACAGAAAGTTCAGTGATTCAACAGGATTGGAGAAACCGGGTGAGTCATCCGCTCTCAGGTGCTGAGGATCTGCCGTCGTGGCAGCTTCGGCTGCTCGAACAAATTCAGAACTCGAGCTATGAGCACTACCGCACGCTGTTTCACGGTTACCCGCAATACTCGGCCGCCGCCAGTGGCCCGAGCATCCAGCTCGAAAACTGGCGGACCAACCTGCGGGCACTCGAAGCCGAGCGCTCCGAGATCGAGCTCCACGCCCACGGACTCGACATCCCGCAACGAATGATCGACTACGCCACCGACACCGGTGCCCGGGGAGCACGCTGGGGCGATACCCCGGAAACCGCGCTGTTGCCGATGTCCCCGCCCGGGGCGAGCACCACGCGCCTGCACCTGCTCGACCAGATCGCCGATGATGTGTGGCGCCTGGAACACACGGCGCTGGTCCGTGCGGAGTACCTGCATCGCGTCCACACCGGTGGGTTGGCCGACAACGAGCCAGGAGAACGCCAGCTCCACGACAACATGGCCGCGCTGTGGCGCCATGCCGCCGGCACCGCGGCGCTGATCGACCTCGACCCGGGTGAGGCCCACCAGTTGTGGGGCCGTGGACCCGACTCATGGCAACAGTTAGCGGAGCTGACCGCAGCCTCCTACACCGATACCGAGCTGCAGCAACGGTTCGCCGAAATGTCGTGGAAAGGAATCGAAGCCGAAGCCTCGCGCAGCTTTGACAACCTGGCGGCCAGTGCCTCCACAGATCTCGCACCGCCGACCCCGTGGGAGGTCGCCGAGCGCGCCGAACAGGCGCTAGCCGCAGCCAGCTTCGCTGACGAACTGGCCCCACGCCTTGGTCATGGCATCGGCACGGCGGTAGAAGCGACCAGCGCCGGGCTCGGCACCGACTGGGAGCCCGACCCCGATCCACAACAACACCCGCCCGGACGCGGACAGGGAGTGGGCGTCGATCAGGGGGCGGGGTCATGACCAGCGGGCGCGATCTGCACCAGGAGCCCGCACAGTGGAGCGACTGGATGCACAGGATCCAGAACCTCGCCGCTGATGTGAGCCGATTTCACGAATCGGGAACGATGTTGATCGGCGAGGCCGACCCCGCGGATCCCCCACGGCAGGTCCGGCAGCAGGCTAACCGGCTCGACGCCGCCCTCGACGACGCCGAGCAGCAGGCACGGGCCGCAGGCTTGGATCTCACGTGGATCCATGACGCGCGCACGGTGGGCTCGCAGCAAGGCGCGAGCCCGCACCCCAGTGCGGCGCGGCGGGTTCCCCTGCGCGAGCTGGGAATCGAGCGGTTCTTCCTCGACCTGCTCGACCTGGATCTGTGGCAACTCGAGCGGATGGCAGCCCTCGACTCCGCAGTCCACCTTCGAGTCGCGGCCCGCCACGGCGGTATCGCGGTCGAGTCCGCGCGCACATCCGCCCTGCTCGAGCACATGCACGTGCGGTTTTCGCGGGTCTCATCCCTAGTGGTCGGCGCGCAGATCACCTCAGAGGAAGGCGAACGGATGTGGGGCGCCGGCGCTGATGCCATGCGGCGCATGCACGCCACCGCTACCGACCAGATGAGCGACGCGCAACTACTCGAACAGTGGCAGGAGTATGCCGATGCCGACGCGAGACTGCGGATGCCCCTCTACCGGCGCCAGGACCCTGACACCGGAAAGTTCGTGGAGGACAGTCTCACTGACCTGCCGAGCCCACAACGGATGATCTCGCGAGCCGTCCTGATACGCGAAACCCGTCCACCCGAGGGCACCGAACACCCTGCCACGGAACAGGCACTCGGTGCGGCGATCGGTCAACGGCCCCAAGACGCGGATGCGATCGATGCCGGAGTGGAAGCTGCCAGCACCGACACCCACGCCGACTGGGCGCCGGATCCACGAACCGACCCTGATCCGACCATCCCCGGCTACCAGCCGGGCCACGAACTGGGGGAATGGCGATGACCAGCGCACACGAACCCTCCATGAGTCAGCGCCACGGCGAGCTCCTGCGTCGGGTCCAGAACATGGCTGCCCAGCTGCGCGAGGTGACCGACGCCGGACCGGCCATGTTCGACGACGGCGTCTCCGCAGACAGCCAACTGGTGTGGACCGAGCGACTCGAAACACTCCGCATCGAAAGCGAGCATGCCGAGTTCGAGGCGATGCTGGAAGGTGTCGATCCGGGCTGGGTCCTCGATGCCCGCGAACTCGGCAAGCGCGGCGCGAGCTCACCCTCGCCTCACGTGGTGCGCTCCCACCCCGCACGCGCTAACGAAGCGCAGGAGTTCTACCTCGACATGCTCGAGGTAGACCTGTGGAATCTGGAACGCATGGCCAGCCTGGAGGCCGCGCGGGTGAACCGGATCGCTACTGGGCGATGGAATTTCGACCACGACCCGATCGCGGCGGAGCAGTTCTCCGACAACATGGCTGCCCTGCACAACCGGGTGACGGTGCTCGCGGCCGCGGCGCAACTGACACCGGCCGAAGGTGACAGTCTGTGGGGTTCGAGCGTGGAAGGGATCCGCCGCGTGCACGCGGTCACCTTCGCCGCCTACGACGAGCAAGCCTTGGCACAGGAGTGGAACGGCTATGCCCGCGCGGATCCGGCGTTGGCGGTGCCACCGTATGTTCCGCGAGATCCCGAGACCGGCACGCCCACCGAGACCGCCACGGTGGGCCCGCCGACGCCGCGTCAGATGCTCGCCGACGCGACGAGTGCGTTGCGGGTCCAGTTCGTCGACACCGCCATCCGCGGCTCCGAATCAACCGATCTCGCCGCCGAGAGCACTGCGATCACCGCCGTGGTCGACGCGGCCCTGGGCGAGGACCGGGAGTGGATCTGGGAGCCCGACCACGACCCGGCAGCTGGGCGCGGTCGAGAGATCAGCACCGACCGCGGACCAGAACTGTAGGGCCGCAACCGCAAATCTGTGCCTTGTCGGCGCATCGGCTAGGGGGATCTGGACCGAGGCGACCGAACCTGAACCGCTGGGACTTCACACACCCGACAAGGGTGTGACGTTTTCTCGATCCGAGGAAGCACGATGCCCATCCATACCCGTGAAAACCCACCTTCTGCCTCGAACCCCGCACCGCCGTACCGCGATCGCTTCTCCGGGAGCATGCGATGAGCTGGGAAACCCGAGGAACGAGCTTTACCAACCCCGACTACTACCGCGAAGCCGCAGACCACGTCGAAGCCGAACTACGCGCCGACTTCGCCACCTACCACCAAACACGCGAGATCGCCGCCTACGGAGAAACCCCGGCCCAGGTCGTCGAACTCAATGCTCGCGCGCACGCCATCGCCCGCCAATGGCAACAGGGCGGCACGCCAGAGCATCAGCAGCTGTGGCAACAACTGGACACCGCCGTGCGGGCCTGGACTGCCAACCCTGAATCCGCCCGCGTCGAGTTCGGTCGACTCCAGCAATCGTTCATCGAGGGCGGCTCGGGTATCGACCCGAACACCGTCCGCACCCAACGACAAGCCGCGGAACTGACCGGGCACCTCGAGCCGGTCAACGACCACTCTGCCCAAGACGGTGCCCGGTGGCGGCCCCGCCACTTGAGTATGGTCCCCGACCTCGGCGCCGACGGGGCGCGCTCGGGTAGCGCAGTTGATCGCGCGCTAGGTGGACGATCCGGCGAAGAACTGAGCCTGGCCGAGATCGAGGCGATCATCAACAGCGCTGACGAGCTGCTGTCCGCCGAGGAAACTCTCGGTGATCTCGATACCGGCGAGGAAGAGATCACCGCGCTGCTGCCCGCCGAGCAACGCAACGCACCCCTCACGGACAACTTCGCCGCGACCCTCGACCAGCTCCCGGCACAGATCGCTGCCGTGCGCCGACTCCAAGACCTGACCGCTCAACACATCCGGCTGGCCGTCGAATTCGACGGAACACCCCAGGGCGGGCAGGTCCTGATCGGGCAGATGGAGCGGCTGATGGATGGTGCGCGCGAGGCCAACCGCGCTGCTCTATCCGCAGGCGCTGACCCGGACGAGATCACCAGCGCCTACCGAGCAGGGCTGTCGGGGCAGTTCTGGTCACAACAGCCCGGGGCGCCTCGGCTGGCACAGCTCGACCACGTTCTGTCCGAACGCGACAGCGCGCTGGCCGAAATCGATGGATTGCGTGCCCAGCTCGGCATTGCACCCGACCAGCCTCCGGCGCTCGCGCTGGCCGCAGGTGCAGAGACCTCCCACCACCTGAGCTCGACGGCCACCTCCGCCGCACTGGAGCCAGGTGGGGCGGTGATCTCCGGCGCGGTCGAGGCTGCCCTGCCCCATGCCGACTTCGCCGCCGAGTGGACGACCCCCGAACTCACCGGCGTCATCGACGCGCCCCCGCGCGAACACATCGTCGACCCCCAATTCTGAAAGGTCCAGGTAAATCATGTTCTCTCCCCGTGAAACCCGCCGTCGCACCAAATCCGGGATGGGTGAGGAAGCCGGCATGCTCCTCATTCTGTTGGCACTGCTCGCTGTCGTGTTCGTGCTGTGGGCGGCGTTGAAACTCGGCAGCTGGTCGGCCGGGCAGCCGATGTCATGGAACCCGTTCATCGCCTTGCTGTCGGTCCTCGCCGCAGACAAACGATGGCCCTGGCAGTCGACGCCGATCGCCGTGGTGCTGCTGTGCGCGATCGGCGCGCTGGCGGTGCGCGGGGTGCAGATGTTCACCACCGGCCGCGAGGTCGATGTGGCCGCGCGAACGATGCAACGGCCAGGCAAGATCCGCATCGCTCGCGTCGCCGACAACCTCGCCGACAACCAACGATTGCTCGCCGACGCGCCACCCGAAGTGCGAGCGAATCCGGGACCGCTGTTGGGGCGCACGGTCATCGGCGACATCGCCCTGCACGTACCCGCCGAACTCGGTGTCACAGTGACGGCCGGTCAGCGCACTGGCAAGACCGTCGCGTGGGCGATCCCGGCAGTGCTCTCAGCATGGGGGCCGTGCCTGGCCACCTCGAACAAACCGGACCTATACCGGCACACCGTGTACGGGCGCGAGCAAGTCGGCCGGGTGTGGGTATGTGACCTGCAAGCGGTGACCGGGCAGGTGGTGTGCGGGTTCTGGGTGAATCTGTTCAACCAAGTCACCGGGTTACCCGCGGCGCGAAAGCTGGCGGGGTTCTTCGTGTCCGGGTCGGCCGGTTCGGCTAATGAGATCGCCAATGCCAAGACCGATGCCTACTTCGACGGCGGCGCCCAAGAGCTGTTCGCGCTGTGTGTCTTCGCCGCCGCGTGCGCGGGCGGAGACCTGCACCATGTCGCGGAATGGCTCGGCCGCGACCAAGATCCGACCCCGGCATTGATTTTGCGCCACTACGGCCACGACCGACCCGCGGCCAGGATCGTCGAATGCCAAGGCCTCTACGCCAGACAACGTGACGGCCTCTACGACATGGCGCGAAGGTTTCTTAACGTGCTCTCCGATTCCGGGTACGCCCAGATGGTCACGCCCCCGGTTCGGAAACTGTTCCAGGTCAGCGAAACCACCGCCAAGCCCACGACCACGGCATCGAGTCGGGGCGGGAAAGTGTCCTCGATTCGCAACGGTGTCCTGATCGAGTCCACCGAGCAGGCGCGTACCCACCTGTTGCCGGAGTTCGATCCCGTCTCGTTCGTCACCTCCAACGACACCCTGTATCCGCTGTCGATGACCGGGCCTGATGGTGCCACTCCTTTGACCGCCGCGCTGGTCGGCCAAGTCCTCGAAGCCGCTCTCACTGCGGCCCGGGCCCGCCCGGACGGGCGACTGGCGACACCGTTGTTGTGTGTGCTCGACGAAGCCGCCAACTGCGCCCGAGTCAGCGAACTGCCCTCCTACTACACCTATTCGGCGGGCTGCGGGATCATCCTGATGACGATCCTCCAGGTCCTCGAACAAGGCGAAAACCTGTGGGGTGCCAATGGTTTGAAGACCATGATGGCCCAGTCGATCGAGGTCTACGGCGGCTCCATCGCCTCGCGCGACTATTTGGAGCATTGGTCAGCGATGGCCGGGCAACACGACGTCTCCGACCGCTCCCGCACCTACACACCCGGCGGGGTCCAACGCAGCCTGTCCTGGCGCGCAGAACCCATTCTCGATGTCGCGATGCTCGCCGCCCTGCCGAAAGACCGGGCCCTGGTCCGACTTCCCGGCCACGGCCCGGTCGTGGTCCGCAAAATTCCCTGGTTCGACAGCGAGTACGCGCCGCTGGTGCGCAAGTCGATGCAACGGTTCGAAGGTGGGCGGGTCTCACTGGTCAAGTCGAGCCCTTCGGCAGCGGGGGACCAGTCGTGACGAGCCCGAACGCTGCATCGACTGCCACTGCGCAGACACCGATGCCGCCGCAGTTCGGTCATTTCACCGATTTCGCGCAGGCGTGGATGTTGCCCACGATCAGCGTCCGGTTGGCGCAAGCGAACCGGGAGAACACCTTCACCTGGTGCACGCGCTGGTGGTCTCATCGCCCGGTCGCGGTGCGGGTCGCCCATCTGCACACCGCGTTCGAAGCGATGCGCCGCTCCAAAGCCGGATCGAGCCTGAGCACCTTCCTACTGAGCCACTTCGACCCGCACGTCAACCTCATCCTCGACGCGGCGAACGGCCCCCTGCACCGGTGCACTCGCACCCATCACCAGACCACCCCGTCGTTGCCGTTCGACCCCGTCCCACCTGGTTGGTTCGGCACCAAGCCTGCCGTTGTCGACGACGGTAAACCACCGAAGAAGTTCGACCACTACAGCGAATTCGCCGAACAATGGCTGCTGCCAGTGACGGCAGTAAAGATCGCCGCAAACAACCGTGAGGGCCAGTACACGTGGTGTCGGCAGTGGTGGCGACACCAAAGCGTCGCCATCCGCTTCGCAGGGCTGCACGCCTGCTTCGAGGCCGCGGTCAACGCCGACGACAAGATGGCGATGTCAGCCTTGTTCGTCCGCCACATCGACCCGCAGTTGCGCTACATCCTCGACGCCGCCAACGGCCCCCTGCACAGGTGCACACCTGACCAGCACATCGATAGCCCTGGGCTCACGAGCGACCGGGTACCGGCGAACTGGTTCGGCGCCCCCGGATCGGCCACCCCGATCGAAGCCCTCGGCTTCGCTCCGGACTTCCGGGCCTTGGCCGAGGGCGGTGATCCGCAATGAGTATGGCGAACGCGACCACAGTCCAGAAACGGGTCCTCAAGGCACTACAGAATCAAGCCGCTGACTCACAGAAGCTGCTGACCACCCAGCGCGCCAGCGGTATTGAGCCGACCCGAGACCGGACGCAGAATATCCACACGCGGGCGACGCTGCACACCGAACTCGCCGCAGCGGCCCTCGCGGGCGGGGTCCCGGCCGAGTGGGTCGATCAGGCCCGCGAACGCGGCACCAAAGCAATCCGCTGGAACACCAACCTGTTCCTACGCCGCGCCGCCCCGATCGACCGCGACGGGTTGATCGACAACCTCCGCGCCGATATCTAGCGACTAGCCCGGTTCACCGGCATTCACGCCGCCTACACCCACGGCACCGGGCGACACGACGACACCACCGCGACCGTGGACCAGACCCTCACCACGCTCTGGCGCCGATCCGCTCAGATCGGTGTCCTGCTCGGTATCGACACCGACCAAGCCCGACAGCACTGGCCCCACCAGCAATGGATGAAGCAAGCCTCGGCATCGGCGGCCGGGCAGACCCAAGCCCACCTCACCCAACACTGGCACGCGATCGCGAACACCGACATGACCAGCTACACCGCACAATCCATCGCCTTGACCGGAGCAGGGATCACACCGAACCCGACGATCGCCCCACCCGAGCCGATCGCCATACTCCACGCCCTCAGCGAACGCGATGTCGGTGTGGGTGGCCTGTTCTCCGACGCGCCAGGCGCACACATCGGTGCCGCTGTCGACGCCACGCGATCCCAGGCGGCCCACACCGACTATGACGCCGACATCACCGCACCGGTGTTCAGCGACCCCCAAATCAACTATCCCGGGATCGATCCATGAGCAGCCCCTCGGCTGTCCCGCGTCTGGTCTCCGATCTGCCCGCCCCACAGGCAGAGTCGCTCACGCTGATCCATGACCTGGCTCGCCGCGCCGGTGTCGTCCGTGGACGCCGGCAGCATGCCCCCGAACTCGTTCGCCTCGACCTTGACCGCAGCATCGCCGAGATCACCGCCGCCAGCAGGGGAGTGCCCGCGGTGTGGATCAACCAAGCTCGCGAATACGGCACCGCGAACAGGGTGTGGCGACCGACGACGGTGTTGCGCGATCCACCCAAAAATAACGTGATCCGTCGTGGGTTCGGCCGAGTCGTCGCCGACACGAACCGGCTCGTCGACATGGCCACGGTCTCGGTCCTGCGCCACCAACATCTGCAACGAGCCGGGATCGAATCAGAACCAGAACCTGCGGTGGCGCACCAGCTTCGACGGAATATGGATGCGATCCGCACGCGCATCATTCACACCGCCGCCGCGATCGGAATGAGCCCCGCCCAACGCGTCCGCGCTGTGACCGTGACCGATGCCCACCTCGCTGACCGTCTCGCCGCCCACAGACCGCTCGCCGTCGATGATCTGACCGCGCTCTGGCGTGACGTCGCCACCCCGGCGGTCGCGGCGAGTGTTCGTTCGTCGCTAGCCAGCCTGCGCCGCACCACCACCCCGCCGACAGCTGTCGAACCGGGCCTGGTGGTGCCACCGACGACACAAGAACTTCTCACCCGCGCTCGCCAGCAACTCATCGACCCCATCACAGCGGATGATCCCTCGACCACCGGGCACAGGATCGAGAACGCAGTCCACCTCGCGCTCCCGGCCACGGCAACAGAACCCGACAACGAGTCAGCCGAGCAACACCCACCGCCCAGCCAACCAACAGATCGCTCCCTCATTGCGGGCCTTGAATTGTGACAACTGAGGCTGGCCCAGCTGGTCGGAGTCGTGACTACGACCGAAGTTGTTTGGCTGCGCTACCTCGTAGATGATCCGACCGTCGGCATCCATCGCCTCAGCTTGGCCGCGCACATTTTGACGCCAGGTGGTGACCGACCCGGCTGGGTCCTGCGCCGGACTCGTCGACTGTGGTGATCGTCGTCGTTGACCATCGGAGTGGCGGTTGGTCGCTGTCCATGGGTCTGCGACGCAGATCTCCTGTAGGCCCTGCACCGGCCGATAGCGGGTTTCGGCCATCCTGCCTCGAATCGGGCGTCGACACCTCAACTGTCTGTAGTCTTGCGGAGCTACTTTACGAAACGGTTCATCGTGCTAAATATCAAGCAGGAGAAGTCAATTGACCGTAATCGTCCTTGCCGCACCGCCCGACCTCGCTGACGCATTGACCGAGGACGGGTTCGATACTTACGACGGCAACCTCCGCGGGGGCGAGGTAGTAGACCTGGTCTTCTGGACTATCGAGCACAGAGAAGTCCTCGCCGATGCGATAGCCGACACCAGGTCAGTGGTGGTTGCGTCAGCTCATGTGATAAACGCTGTGGCAGTTCTGCGGGAGTGGTTCGCGAAACGACACGCGGCGGCAGAACCAGCGCAGAACGGCGATCTGACGGTCGTTGACGACCAGGGGGGCCAGATCCCGTTGAGTGAGCTGCTGGCTGAGCTTTCAGACGATGCAGAGGTCGCCGCACGGATCGAAGCCATACTCGAGGAGCGCCGCGGTGAGATTCCGCCGCCGCAAGACTGAAAACCCGAAGCTGTTCAATCTCGGCGACATGCAGCGGCGCACCGAACGGTTGGGACCGCTTGCTGCCGCAGCACGCAAAACCCGGGATGCTGCGACGGTTACGCAGTTCTGTATGGAGCTGCGCGAGGAGATCGCGGAATTGATGCCGCATGCCGGAAGTCGAGCGGTTACGAATACCTTGGTCGATTTCATGCGCTGGTACATATTACTCCTTGCGGATCTGCCGACACCGCCATGGTCCGAGATCGGTCGATTCGGACTGGTCCAGTCCGGGTTCTATTCCCAGGCGGTCAGCGTCGACCCGCCAAACCGCGACAACATGACCATCGACGAAGTCGAGGAATATACCCAGCTGATCTACGCGTTGATGCAGGCGCAACGATCAGTACAAGATATAGCCGCCTTTGCTGCACACAAACGGGGGTTCCCGACTCATGCAGGACTTATTCTAGAATACTCGACCGGCGCCACATTTCACGCCACCCAAATTGCGACAAGCGTGCACGCGCTCGGCCCACACGGGCCTGAAGGTCATGACCAGAACATCGCCGAGCAAGTCGCTACTGAGCAATTCGAGATCGTCGGCTCCACCGCCGTCGAGGATTTCCCTTTGGACATCGGACCATTGGACCAGTCGCGTCAATTGTTTCAGGATTTTCTAGCGTCACGGATAAATAGCACATTTGACCTGCCTAAGCATCATCAACTCTTCGCCGCACATGCATGGCATTGCACGAGCTGCGCGGCCGCAGTCGCCAGCGGACGAGACCTTCTCTATATCGTATCGACACACCGTGGTTCCGCAGCCATTAGATATCCATCGCAGCTAGCGTCAAGCAGCAAGCCCGAGAGCGTCGACCTGCCTGAACTATCGATACAGCAGGTGTTGAGGTGGGCCGAGGGGCTAACGGAAATCTACGCTCGATACCGGCGGCTAGAAGTCCGAAAGAGGGACCTGCAGCGGGTCATTGACGATGTATTAGACGGAGTGGGATCACAAATAATTGCGCCTGTCCTTGAGGCCTGGCCGCAAATGGATCGTGCGTGCTTCGTGCCAGTTGGCGCGGTCGCGGCATTGCCGTTTACTGCGGCCAGTGTGAAGGGGAAGCTGGCCTGCGCGCTGCTCGACTTCACGATCGCTCCGAGCGCGATGTCTCTACATGCTGCGGATGGATACCCTATTCAGCAGATCGCGTCCGCGACGGTCGCCGTCGATCCTTCCGAAGGTAAAGACCATCTGAAGTACACCCTGATCGAAGCCGACCGGATTGCAGAGATACATCAGGTCACTGTACGCAACGTGAGGTCTGCTGCATCCGCTCCAGTCGACGAAACATATCCGGTCGATTTTCCAAGGGCGCGTTTACTCGAGAACGACGACGCAGTGCAGGAAAGTCTCCCTCCCGCATCTGCGAAGGAGCTGGTCACCACTTTGAGCCGTTGTTCGATTGCGCACCTGGCCTGCCATGGTCTAGTAACGGATTTCCCGACGCCGAATGCTCATTTGGTGCTTGGTCAAGGACTGTCCCTCAACGATTACCTCACCGGATGCGAACCTATCGCACCAGGTGGCACAGTCGTCTTGTCAGCTTGCTCGGTCGGTGGCGTAGTTCAGGGAGCGCCCTCGGAGATATTCGGATTTCCGACCGTGCTGTTGTCCTCCGGATCACGCAACGTCATCGCTCCGATTTGCCCCGTACTGGACAGCACCGAGACCGTGGAATTGATGTGTGCAATCCATCGTGGCCTAGCTCAGGGAGAAAGTCCCACTTACGCGCTCAAATCGGCAATCGAACTTTCACGCGATGCCGGTGTGTCATCGGCGATCTGGGGAATATTCAACTGCAATGGACAATAACCAGCCTATACCCAGCCGGAAAATCCTCCGATCACTCGGCGCCATAGGGCGCCTCGTCCAGGAAAGCCGCTGACCGTATGCTTTTCACCTGTCGCTAAGGGGTGTCCCGTAAGTCGTTGAACGGCAACAGGTATCGTGTCGACGGTGGTGATCTCGGCGTCCGATCCAGTGATGGTGGAGTTGTTCTCCGGGCTGCGGCCTCGCACGTTCGCTCGCCTGATCACCGGGTTGCGGCGCGAGGGCGTCGACCGGCCGCTGCGAGGTCGGCCCTGGGCGTTGTGTTTCGAAGATCGGGTGCTGCTGGTGGCCACCTACTGGCGCACGAATCTGACGATGCGGCAGCTCGCGGCGGTGTTCGGGGTGTCGAAGTCGGCCGCGGCCCGGGTGATCGAGGATCTGGGGCCGGCGTTGGCGCTGCGGCCCCGCGCCCGGTTTCCGCGGGGTGCGGTGTTGATCGTGGACGGCACCCTGGTCCCGACCCGAGATCACAAGGTCGCAGTGCCGAGTAAGAACTACCGGTACTCGACAAACCACCAGGTCGTGATCGACGCTGACACCGAACTCGTCGTCGCGCTCGGAAAACCATTGCCGGGCAACCGTAACGATTGCCGGGCATGGGCCGAGTCCGGTGCGGCCGATGCCTGCCGTAATGCGGTGGTGATCGCGGATGGCGGCTACCAGGGCACCGGTTTGATTATTCCGCACCGCCGGTCACCTGGTGTCGAGCTGCCGGAATGGAAACAGGCGCACAACAAGTCCCACCGCAAGGTCCGTGCTCGCGTCGAACACGCCTTCGCCCGGATGAAGACCTGGAAGATCTTGCGCGACTGCCGTCTTCGTGGCGACGGGGTGGGTATCGCGATGACAGGGGTGGCGAGGCTGGCCAACCTCGCCCATGCTCACTGATCCCGAATCGACGGACAAGCCGCTATCACCGATCCAGACTTACGGGACATCCCTTAGTACTACGGCCGTAAGTTGAGGTACCTCACCACGTTTCGCCCCGCCGGAGCGGCCTTCAGAGTTTGTGAGTACAACCGAATCTGCCGCGGCCACTGCGGCTGCCAGCGTAGACGATCCCTGGTCCAGCGTAGCTCAATGCCGCCGACATCGATTCGGAAGGCCTCGCACAGGCCATGCTTTACTTCGTAGCCGAGAAAACGGATGACCTGACTGCAGAGGAGATGCTCGCGGCGATCACTTCCGAAGCCGCCGACCCGCGCGCGGTGCGGGACCAGCTCCGCAGGTTGGAGTCCGATTCTGCGCTGCTCGATGAGGTATGCCTGCAGATTCTGTCCAGCGGCTGGGCATCGCCAGAGCCGGGAGTCGGGGGCGAGCGTTGCGGCCTGACCAGCCACGAACGCAGCCGCGCTGCGAAGCTCGCCCACATCGACGTTCAGCTCACCCGATGTCAAAGGTCCCCCTGTGCTCTAACCAGTTCCGCTGAACTGCCTCTTACTCCGTTGGACGCATCCCATCCCGTTTCGGTTCCACAGGGTATTCGCCCCCGGGTGAGAACCGAATCGCAGAGCCATCATCTCGTCACCCTCGTCGGTGAGGCCGGCCCGTCCACGACCTCGGGCCCACTCTCGCCGGGGATTCGACTCGATCGGGGGTGTCGAGCTGGCGGGAGAGCCGGAAGATGTCGAGCTGGCGCGCGTCCAGTCAGAGGTTCGCCCCGCGCGAGCGACCCCATTCCGTGGTAGTCGCAGGTTCGACTCCTCGGCAGGACACACAAAACATGGGCAACCGGAAAACGCCTGGTCATCGTTGCTGACTACTCGATTTGAGTGAAGCGCTTGGTTCGTTCGGTCGCCTGCCGTTCCCTTCTCGGACTGGCAGGCGACAGGCACCTCCGACGACGGGACACAGGCGACCTGGGAATCTGCACTGGTCAACTCGTAGTAGGCGTTGGCCGCGCCCTCGGCGGAGCGATGGTTTCCGCGAGTTGTGGTTTGGCCCAGATGACTGGATCCCTTTGAGCAGGTCCAGTGGTTGTGAGAGTTCTGATGCACCAGAATGGGTGCAGGAGGACGAGAACACACCATGGCACGACGACACACCCCCGAGCAGGTCATCCGGAAGCTCCGCGAAGGCGAGAAGCTGATCGGGCAGGGCTTCTCGATCGAAGAGGTCTGTAAACACCTCGAGATCTCCGACGCCTCCTGGCACCGCTGGCAAGCCCAATACGGCGGCATGAAGTCCGACGACGCGAAACGGCTCAAAGAGCTCGAACGCGAGAACGCGCGGCTGAAGAAGATGGTCGCCGAGCAAGCCCTCGATATCGACATGCTCAAGGAAGTGAACCGGGGAAACTTCTGAGCCCGGACCGACGCCGCAGAGCCGTCGTGTTTCTGCAACAACGGTTTCGGGTGTCACAGCGACGCGCGTGCGCGGTCGTGGGGCAACCCCGATCAGTGCAACGCCGACCACCCACGATCACTGAGCTCGACCGGGCTTTACGGGCGCGGTTACGCGAGATCTCGGCCAAGCACCCGCGGTGGGGATGGCGCAAAGCCCACGCACTTTGCCGCGGCGAGGGCATGGTCACCAACCACAAACGGACCCAACGGCTTTGGCGCGAGGAAGGTCTGAAACGACCATTCCGGGTCCGGAAGAAACGGCGGATCGGGGCAGGCCGCAATCAACGGTTGCGGGCAACCGCACCTGATCAGATGTGGGCGTTGGATTTCCAGGTTGATGTCACCGTCGACGGGCGCCAGGTCCGGTTCCTCAACATCGTCGATGAGTTCACGCGGGAAGCGTTGGCTACCAGAGCATTTCGGTCGTGCACGTCGGATCAGTTGGTCGGGGTGCTCGATGAGATCATCGCGGACACAGGCCGGCGGCCAGTCCATATCCGGATGGACAACGGCACGGAGATGACCGCGCACGCGATGCGGGATTGGTGCCGGTTCACCGGTGTCGACGCGTCGTTCATCGATCCGGGATCGCCGTGGCAGAACGGGATCTGCGAGTCGTTCAACGGGCGTTTCCGCGACGAGTTCTTGTCGTGCGAGGTGTTTCATTCGTTGACCGAGGTCCGTGTTCTTGCCGAGGACTGGCGGATCGAGTACAACAGTTACCGACCCCACGGGTCGTTGGGCTTTCTCAGCCCGGAAGCGTTCCGTGAGCAGTGGTCACCGACCGAGTTTCAGCAGCAGCTACAACTCGCATAGCCGGTGGACCCACCGACGGGGCCCAGTCACAGAGTGTGAGAGTCGCGATGAATCCGTCGGGTGAAGTACTGGGATAGGGCATTGACTTCCCGAGTTCAGTTCGTCGGTTCCGTGCCCGTTCGGCCAGCTTGATGGCGAGCGGCTCCATGAACGACTTCCAGATCGTATTGCGCATGAGGTAGATGTGGGCACGGAACTTCTCGGCAAGCTCCGCGTCATCCTGCGGGCCAATCTCCGGCTGTATCACCAGCCGGAGGGCGCTGGGCTCGGACGCGGCATCGATAGAGAGCAATGCGTCAACCGATTCGAACGCGGCGTCGGCGCGATGCGCGACGTGTCCATGCCGCCACTGCATGATGGTGTCGTGGAAGTCAGAAGCGGCTGAATCTCCTGATGCCGCAAACAGGGCGCTGAGGTCGATCTTTCGTCGCTGTTGGCTTTGCCCGACCCGTCCGTAGCTGACTACTGCCGACTCCCACAGGGCCCGGCGCAGGAAGAGATTCGGAGCAGTCGATGGGGTATTGCGGCGAGCTAGCAGAACCGAGTCGGCGTGAGTGAGGTCAAGCCAAGCTGAACCCCACTTTCGGAGGACGTTTGCATCGAGGCTGTCCAGTGCCACGCACTGCTCGATCGAATCCATGTTCGAATATCACCACAACCATGCCGTAGTGGAACTGAATTTGGACCCAAAGGCTGGCCGCCGCTGTCACCTTGGGGGAGGTAATACCTTTGGCTCGTTCTGCCACGCCTCGAACATTCGCAACGGGGTGTCCTCGTCCCACCGTTCGTGGGCGAACTTTCCCTCTGCTCGGCTGAGCCTGTCGGCCGCTGAATCGCCGGTGTCTCCGAGCTCGATCTGCGGAGGGAACGAGCGGGGCGCGGACAGCCCCCGCACCAGCGTCGGTATCACGACGTCGGCCACGTGCCGGTGCAGGTGCGTCAGCTCCGCTACAGGTCCTACGCGCACCGCACTGTCCGGGCGTTCGATCATCAACGCCGAATTCAGCTCCAGGCCAATCATCTTGCCCGGTGTAGTGGCTGCGAGCTCGGTACCGACCTCCAATGACCTGAAGGTCAGGTCGGTGTCTTTCATGGCCACGTCCGTCGTCGTTACGATCGTTGCGGCAGCGCAGAAGCGCAGGCTGCGGTGTTTGTCGAGGTTCGAGTAGCGCTGTAGCAGCCGCAGCGGATGCTCATACTCGACCCGCACACCTGACAGGGCGGCCATCCTCGTCGGCATGGATGGAACTTTTGAGATCGTGTCGGTGTAGGGCTGCAAGGACTCGACGCGGCGGCCCAGCTTGGTCGCAACGCCCAGCTCTGGGACTTTCCGCATCATCTTGTTCTGCCAGGCGCGGAAGTCCTGTTTGGTTGCGACGACAGGCATTTCGACAGCCCGCGCATGCGGCTCGGTGAGCTGTGTCCCGCGTTCGTTCTCCACGAGGAAGAACAGGGTGTTTTCTACCGCAGCGCGTAGGTGATGAATGGCTTCACTGAACAGCAGGGCAGCCAGCGGGGGTACGGGGCGGATGCCGACCACACGGGCCACCCACCGCCCGTCGTCCTCGTCCTGGGCAAGCTCGACTGGCCTGCTCCGGGACCAGTGCGCCGCCAGAGCACCAAGGGTCTCTGCCGCCTGGTCCACTCGGGCAAGACGAAACGAGACAGCTGCCAACGGCTCTGGAAGCCAATCGAGCACACCCGCAGCGGAATCCGTCATGCCCCGATGATTGCTCATTGAGCTACTGGATAGCGAGCAGTTTTCTCGTCGGCCCCGGGGGCTGTGGTGGTGACTAGGCTCCCCGGGTGCGCCGGGCCTGGGATCGTAAATTGCCGACGTCCGCGTCCGTCCTCGGTGCCCTCGGGAAACCCGGCTTTCGCGGCCGAGGCTCGTGACGAGATCTTGAAGGCCGTTGCCGCCGAGGCCCAAGCGATCTCCGCCAAGCAATCGGGCAAAAGTGCCGAGGCGCTGGAGGCTCTCGCCCGCGCCTACGCCCTAGTCACCGCAGGACCCACGGTCGTGACACCATCCGGTGCCGCACCCCTGACGGGGAGAGGCAAACAGATTATCTTCAGCGAAATCGCGAGGTAGATACACACTGGGCCCGGCACGGCAGTCTTCTGCAACCAACCGTGCCGGGCTCCGTCGTATCCGGGCATCCCCGGTGACCGCTCCACGCCGAGGGCTGAGTGTTGGCTCGGGTCAGCGACCGAGCTCTATCCGCCGGGGCGCCGAGCAGGTCGGCGGCTGCGGCGGGGGAGTTGCAACTGCCGGTGGCCGGGGCGCAGAGGCTCGCGCGGTGCGGCGCTTGACCTCGAGTTCGGTCATCCAACCTTTCAGTCTCACGGGGTCAGAGATGCGACGTGGCGCGCTGGTCGTACAGCGTGAACGCTTCGTTGACCATGAGCATCGCCGCGCTGGCCGCCTCGACGATCTCATTCGGGTTGGCTTCGTCCTTGCTGTACTGTCTACCGTCGTCTCCGACGAATGTGCTGGTCGGTCGACGCAGCAGAGTCGGCCAGCTCAGGCCGTGCGCGTGGCCGGACTGGGTACACCACAGCTGCGTGATGCGCCGCGCGGTGCCACCGTTGCCGGGGTCGAGATGCTCGGCCGCGGCCTCGATGACACTGGTTTCCGTCGGCTTGTCCTCGCGACGGAAGTTGAGACCCAACTCCTGAAGGGCGACCTCCTTCAGCTCGTCCATCTCGGACTCGACGTGGTCACGAGCCGCGATCGCCTTCGGGTCCGTGGGATCGGGCGGGCTGTCTCTCACGAACTTCACTAAATTGCGCATATCCTCGAAAGCCGCCCACAGCGCGCGCTCCTGGCGCTTTCGCCTTTCAGTGGGGCTCAGAATCCACACCGTTCGGGATGCGGCGAGCAGCGACGTACGTGCGAGGGTGAAGTAGCCGAGCGGCCGGTATCCGACGTTGTCGATACCGTCGATCATGAGACGTAGATGCTCAGACCCGGCTACCAAACCTTGCCGCGAGTAGAGGTACACCGGCCGCTTCGAGTGGAGGCGGTCATCGCCAAACATGGGGCTGGACGGTTCCGCAACATTCGTCCCTTCGAGCCAGTCGCGCCACACGACAGTGGCCTGACGGACCTTGTCGAGCCGGACAGTCCACTCGGGGCTGAGTTCTACGCTGCTGCTCATAAGCACGGCACCCTATCTGCGGTCACCGACTTTCCGCGCGAGGTTTTCATCCTGCCCTCGACTCGAGGGTGACACGCGGGCAGCGTGTCGTGACACGGGTCACTTGCAGCTACTAGGGCAGGGTGCGAATATATGTTCGAGGAATGGGCCGACCAGTTCGATCCGCCCTCGTACCATGTCATCGAGCCGCCGCACCGGGGGATGATCGACCTCGGCCAGTTGGTTATGGCACCGGCAAGCTTCGACGTCGGTGGCGAAGACGAGGCCGTTGTGCGCGAGGGCGGCCAGGGCGATGGCGTGTTGCCGGATCTGGGTCTCAGCTGTCGGTTGAGCGCTGTCCATTCGGGATCCGTGGGTGTGGTCGGCGTTGTCGCGGTTGCTGTTCGACCTTGGTCAGGGGTCGTGCGGTAGGTCAGGGCCAGAGGAGGCGCGGTGGTCGTGGGCTCGGTTGAGATCATCGGAGCTTCTCATTTGGTGGCCTCCTGATGCCGTGGCCGGTAGCGCGGAGCGATCAGGCGAGGTGCGTAATCGCCTGCGCGGTAGCATTTCTGATGCCCGTTATGGCTGCGAGTAACGGCGTGTGGAACCGCATAGCGGTGGGGTACCGTAGGTATTTCTGGTCCGTTTACCAGCTCAGATGCTGAAACTTTGGGGGCGGCGATGATACGAGGGCGGGGGTGGACCGGCTTCGAAGCAGCTGCGTTGCAAGAGGCGATGCGTAGATCGAACCGAGAGTTCGCCGCGCTGTTGGGTGTTGAGACGACCACTATCAACAATTGGCGTGCGGGATTGAGCGCGGTCAGACCCCGGTCCAAGGCGCAAGAGATCCTCGATACCACCTACCGGCAACGCGCCAGCCCAGAAGATCGGTTGCGGTTCGATCAGATCGTGGCCGAAGGCGAGGCGGCGTGGCGGCGACGGCATCGACCGCGAATGCGGCAGCCAGCCACGACAACCCATCCTGGCACCGGCCTGGCGTTGAACGGCTCGAGCAGTGGCTTGCCCGAGGACGGCATGTTTCAGTTGCGGCGAATCCTTATGGGCTCT
Source organism: Nocardia fodinahabitans (assembly GCF_052983615.1). Taxonomy (NCBI): domain Bacteria; kingdom Bacillati; phylum Actinomycetota; class Actinomycetes; order Mycobacteriales; family Nocardiaceae; genus Nocardia; species Nocardia fodinahabitans. The sequence continues at coordinate 71,499 of NZ_JBRJJC010000002.1, read as the reverse complement.
ATTCCGAGCACTCCACCTGGCACCGACTTGGAGTTCACAGCTGCGGTTCCCTACGTCTGGGACTTATTCTTCTCGGCTCGGTTCAGCGAAATGCAGCGGATACTGCCTGGCGTCCTGGCAAGCGCGTACAACGCAATTGAGGACACCGCGGGCGAGTCGCGGAGCCAGGCAAATATTTCGCTTGCCCAGTTGCTCCATGCCTCCTCGAACCTCTTGGGCTACGCAGGTCAGACGGACTTGGCATCCCTGGCGCTTCTCCGCGCGGATCAGTTCGCGGCTGAGAGCGGAGATAACCTGACTCGCGCTGCGATCAGAGGATCTCAGTCGTGGCTTCTGGCTAAAAACAATATGTACGACGACGCGGTCGCCCATGCTGAACGAGCGGCTGCGGAAATCGAGCCTCGTTTATCCACAGCTACACCTCGCCATATCGCCATCTGGGGAGAGCTTCTCTGCTATGCAGCGTTCGCTGCCTCACGATCAGGGGACTATCGCGAAGCGCAGAGGTTCCTCCGTTTGTGCGACGCAGCTGGGACTCAGTTGGAAGACGCCTATGTCGATAGGCCCGAGGTGTCCAACGTGTTTGGGCGCACCTCGGCTGCTAGTTTTGGTGTTATCAATGAGATGGGGGCTAGTCGGCCGCGTGAGGCTCTGAAACTTGCGGCTGCTGTCAGGAGCGGCGGCCCGGGAATTCCGCCCACCCTCCAAAGTCGCAGGCTCATCAACGTTGCCCAAGCCCAGATCCACAGCCAAGACGATGCGGGAGCCGTTGGCACCCTGCGCGACGCTTGCGCGCTGGCACCGGAATTCGTTGGTCACATCCCGCTGGCACACACTCTGACCCATGAGCTACTGGCCCGTCGAGGTCTGCAACGGCCCGATGGGCTCGACGATGTGGTCAACTACCTCGGCGTATCCGCCCAACCTCTAGGAATCCAACCTTGATTGTTAATCCTGACGCCTTTACCGTCTTGTGCTTCGGTGACTCCAACACCTTCGGCCAACCGTCTGAAGGACGCGGTCGCTGGCCAGTCGACGTGCGCTGGACTGGGCGGCTACAGCAACGTCTGGGTAGCGGATACGCCATCATCGAGGAAGGTCTCGGCGGCCGGACCACTGACCTCAACGATCCCGATCGTGACGACCGCAACGGCCGTACATACTTTCAACCCTGCCTGCGCAGCCACTCACCCTTGGACATGGTCGTGATCATGTTGGGAAACAACGATCTCAAGACCAAATTCGGGCGACAACCAGATGCGGTCGCCGTCGCCCTCGAAGGCTACCTCGGCAACGTCGAGCGCACGGCCTGGACCCGCACCGGCGCGGTTCCTGCGGTATTGCTGGTCAGTCCGATTCATCTCGACGCGAGCCAACCCAATTTCGCAGAGCAAAATTCCGAGTACGACGTTGACTCGGTATGCAAATCACGTGAACTCGGTGATGCGATACGTCGCGTCGCCGTCAGGCGCGGAGTCCTGTTCGCCGACGCGGCTACGGTGGCGCGTCCGGGTATCGACGGCGTCCACCTGAGCCGTGATTCACACGAATCGCTGTCACTTCTGATAGCCGAGAAGATCGAAGACTGTCGATAACTCGAGCTGCAAGCCAGCGAATTGGTGCTCGCCGCGGGTCGGGCGTTGGGTTGGCCGCACGGCTGGACCGTCCGACCAGAGCTGACACCACCGACGAGTACGGGGTGGTGTCAGCTCCGTTGCCAGCCCCGAGGCCGGACCGTTGGCCAGTCGTAGGTGTAGCCGTGGCGGCCGAGATAGCGGCTGGTGAGTCGGTGGTGGATCTCGGTGTAGAGCTGAAGCTGATGAATGTCGCAGTGGGCATTGGCGATGCCGGTGGTCTGTGTGTTGTAGCGGTTGAGTGTGCGCTCGATGAGGTCGTAGGTCAGCGGCCCATGGGTCATGGCGGCGCTGACAACGAGTTTGGCGAGGTCGTAGCCGAACGGTGCCAAGGTCAGGTCATCGAAGTCGATGATGGCGACCTCGTCGTCTAGGAGGATGAAGTTGCGGATGTTGCTGTCTTTGTAAAGGGCACAAGGTAGTTCTGCCTCGGCGAAGTCCGGCGGCAGCACAGTTGCACGGGGCGAGACGAAGTCGACCAGTCTCAGAGTTGTTGTCGCCTCGTATGGCCGGTCGAGTCGCGATGTATGTAGGTGTCGGGTGTATGCGGCGGTGTGGAGAACTCCGAGGGATGCGGCGACTTCCGGCAGGTCCGCAGGCTCAGGTTGGCGGCCTTCCAGATGTTCGAGAACCATGCGTGTGCCGGTGACCTCGTGTAGTTGCGGAATGCGCACTGTGGCATTGAGGCGGCGTAACCAATCATGATGTGCGCGAGCAGATTCCGCGCGACTCGGTGATGCATAGTGTTTGACGAAGGTTGTCGCGCTCATGGTTGGCTGCTCGCGGCGATGTAGGTGACGGTCGAGGTAGCCGTGAGTGGTCGATCGTGGGTTCGCCGTCGAAGTTCGGCCGCGAGGTCTCGTGGATTGGTCCCCAGCCATTGGGGCAGTTGATATTTGGGGACGGTGACGGCGTAGGCGGCGAGGTGGTCGAAGTCGGTGAACCGGAACGTATGGTCGCGGTGAATGACCTCGCTGATCTCGAGCCCGGTGGCGACGATGTCGGCGGCGTTGGCGCTGTGGAAGGTGTCGTACAGACTCGGCCGGCTGGTCGCCTGTGGGTCGAGACCGGTGTCGACCATGAGCTGGTCGATCTCGTAGTAGCTTTCGGCCGATTTGGTGGCCAGAATCGCCCGCCCGCCCGGTGCGAGGCAGCGCGCGATCTCGGCGACGACATCAGCGGGCCGTGTGGAGTGGTAGAGACAGAACGCCGCCACGAGCACGTCGAAACTGGCGTCCGGCAGCGGTAGGTGATGGAAGTCGCCGCGCACCGTCTCCACAACGAATCCGAGGTGGGCGGCGCGTTTGGCCACGGTGGACAGGAATGCCGGGGAGATGTCGACGACGGTGTGGCGGGAAGGTGTGAAAGCTTGGGCGAGAGCGAGGGTGACTGTGCCTCGGCCGCAACCGATTTCGCACACCGCCGGACTCTTCGGTGCGTGGTGTGCGGCGAGGCCGACGATGGTCGCGGTCGCGTTGTCGCCGCTGGTTTTGGCGGTGAGCAACGCGCTGGTGCGTTGCTCGGTGCGCCCGGCGTCGGCGTAGAGGCCCGCGACGGAGTCGGGATCGGTGAAGGGGGTGGAGGTCATGGACGGTTCGCCTCCGAACTATTTCGGTGTCAGCTGCTGGTGGAAGATTGAGCGCGCAGGTGGGCGAGGTAGCGGGTGGCCTGGCGGCGGCTGGTCAGCGTGACCAGCTCGACGTGCTCACCGTGTTCGGCGATCAGCTCGCGCACGCGGGGGCGCATCTGTGCGCGGTAGCCCCAGATGTAGCGCAGGAATCCCCAGGTGATGCGGTCGTAGACGCCGTCGCGGTGTTGACCGCCCCGGTAGCGCCAGCGCCGTTGCAGCACGCCGGTGATGCACGTGATCGCGGGCAGGTCGAGGAAGATGACGGTGTCGGCCGCCGCGAGTCGAATCGGCAAGGTGCCCGCGTAGTTGCCCTCGACCAGCCAGCGCGGTCCGGCGACGAGGCGCTGTTGGATGGCCTGGAATTCTTCGGCTGGCAGGGGCTTCCAGTCGGCGTCGTAGTAGACGGCGTCGAGGTGGGTCAGCGGGAGCTCGAGTAGGGCGGCGAGCTGGTTGGCGAGGTGAGTCTTGCCGCTGCCGCCGCAGCCGATGATCACGATTCGCTGGTCCACGCCCGGCGACCTTACCTGCCCCGACTTCGGCGGTTCGGGAGGCTGCCCGGTCACGACCGCGCCCCGCTCCGAGAGAGGATTCTGTCGAGGGCGTCGAGCTGGCGGGAGAGCCGGAAGATGTCGAGCTTGGCCAGGCACTGTGCCAGGAGGTCGGCGTGTGCCGGTGTTCCGGCAATGCGCCGCAGTGCCGCCAGTTCGGTGGTGATGTGTGCCGCGCTGGTGACGTGCAGCCGGGTGGGGGTGAAGTGGGGTGCGCTGCGGATGTAGGCCGGGGTCAGCGGCAGACATCCGGCAAGGACGGCTTCCGGCAGGCGCTGGGTCATCTGCCCGACTGCGGCGTAGCGATCGGGCAACAGCAGCACCGTCGCCAGGGCGTCGCCGTGGATTTGGGCGACTTGGGGGAACGGGACGCGGCCGATGAACTTCACGTGCGGCCATCTGCGGGTGTCGGCCCATTTGCCCGCGACGAGGCAATCCTGGCGTCCGCTCGCCGGGGTGGCGAAGTAGGTGTCGAAGGTGTCGTCGCGGTCGTATTGGTTGCCGACGTAGGCCAGACTCAACGGTCGAGCCCGCCGCGCGAGGGCGTCCGGGTCGGCGGTGGCGAGGGCGGTGTCGGCGACGGGGAACAGCAAGCTGACCGCGCCGTCGGTGGGATACAGCGCCGCCTCACACACGGTGACCTGGGGTGTGTGGCGTAGCGGATGACCGGTCGGTAGTTGCTGGTCTTTGTCCCACACAATCGTGGGTAGCCCGCGTCGCAGGGTGTAGTGGTCGAGCAGTTGGTGTTGCCGGTGCAGATCGCAGGTGTGGCCACGGGTACCGCAGGGTGTGGTGTTGCGACGGGGGATCGGCCACCGCCATTCCAGAAACAGCGCGTCGAGTTCAGGGAGTCCGGTGTCCCAGGTGTAGGTGCGAGTGAGGTCGGTCCCGGCTTCGATCCTGTCGCGGTCGGGCTGGAGGAACACGAGGTCGTGGCCGAGAGCGCGCAACCCGTCGATGAGGGTTCGGCGGTGGCTGCGACCTCCGTCCGGGGTGTCGGTGATCCCTGGGCCAAGGAAGCCCCAGAAGCTGTAGCCGATTCTCATTTGCTTACCCACCAGTCTTCGACCATCACCGCGTCCAGGCCACTGGCGAGCAGGCAGTCCAGTGCCATGTCGGGGGTGCCGCAGATCGGTTTGCCTTTGACGTTTAGTGAGGTGTTGATCAGGACCGGAATGCCGGTGATCTTGGCGAACTCGGTGATGACCTCTGCCAGGAACGGGTTTTGACCTTCGGTAAGGGTTTGTACGCGGGCGGTGCCGTTGGCGTGCACGATCGCCGGTATCTGTTCGCGTGCGAGTTCGGTGACCGATGAGGCGATCGACATGTACGGCGCAGGTTGGGGCAGAGTGAAGTAGTCCGACGCGGTAGCGGTGAGTGTGACGGGCGCGAACGGCCGGAACGGCTCCCGGAACTTGACGGTGTCGTTGAGTTGCTTGACGACCTCGGGGTTGGCCGGCGAGGCCAGGATCGACCGGTTGCCCAGAGCACGAGGTCCCGCCTCGAGTGGTCCGCGGAACACTCCGACGACGGCACCGGCGGCGAGGGCCCCGGCCAGATACTGGGCAGGGTGCGTGGGTTTGGTCGCGGTCAACCCGAGGCGCGGATTCTTCGACAGCACGACGTCGGCGAAGGCGGGCCCGAGGTAGCAACGGTCCTGGATGCCGGTGGCCAGTTTCCCCGTACGGTCCAGATACGCGGCGATCGCGGCACCGATCGCGGTACCGGAGTCGCCGGGAGCCGGTGGCACGTGCACTTCGTCGAACAGCCCGGATTCGACGATCTTGCCGATCGCTACACAGTTCGCTGCTACACCTCCTGAGACACACAGCAACCGTGCGTCGGTCAGTGCGCGAGCGCGAACCGCAAGGTGCACCATGACCCGCTCGGTGCGTTCTTGCAGGGCGGCGGCCAGATCGCGGTGGACCTGTTCGATGGGACCGTCGCCTCGAGGCGGGCAGCTGCGGCTGATGAACTCAGTGCTGACTCGCGCGAAGCGGCGCGAAAGGACCCGCACCGGAAACAACTCCGGGTTCAAGACGAACCCGGTGTCGGTGATCGGAATAGCGTCTCTCATCAGCGACCGGAATCGGTTGGGGTCACCGAGAGCGGCCAATGCCATGACGGTGCCCTCCTCGTCACCGCGACGCCAGCCGAGGTGTTCGGTGACCGCACCGTAGGCGTAGCCGAGGGAGGCCGGATCGTCGATGGCGTCGATGATGTCGTAGGTGCAACCGCCCCCGGGAGTGCGATGGGCGCGAGCGATGGTGGTGGTCTGGATCTCGCCGAGACTGTCGACCACCAACACAGCGGCGTCGTCGTAGCCCGAGGACGCGAACGCATACAACCCGTGCGCCCGATGATGCAGGATTTGCGAGTTCGACGCGTGCGGAAACAGCTGACCCAATCGCATTGTGCGGGTGCGTGTTCGGGCGGCGACCCGGGCGAAGCTCGCCGCACGCGGTAGCGCCCTGCCCCGTGTCTTCGGGTCTACGAAGTGTCCACCCAGCTGTCTTGTGGCGGCGAGGTAGCCGGGGGCGCGGAAGTTGTAGGCGACGGTATCGATCAACTCCGGGACGAGATCGCTTTCCTCGAGCAGCCAGTCCACTGTGTGGGCGGGGTAGTCCTTGGTGTGTTTGCTGTTGTTGAGGCGTTCTTCTTCGGCGAACCCGAGAAGGTGGCCGTCGAGGACCAGGGCAGCGGCGGAATCGTGTGTCCAGGAGCAAAATCCGAGGACCGCGCGAGGGGTGTTGGGGGTCATGATGCGTGGGCTCCTTGCTGCACCTGGATGGATGCGAGGTGGTCGTACCAGCGCTCCAGGGCCCGTGCGAGGTCACTGTCGGTGTGAGCGAGCAGGGTTCGGGCGTGGTCGCGGTGGCCGGTGGTCCAAGCTCGGTAGCTGGCCAGGATGTCGGCGAATGCCGCCCATGGCCCGGTCAATCCGCGAGTGGGTGGCGCGGTGATCGTGTTGCGCAGCACCTGGTCGGCGATGTTCCACGGGATCGCGACCTCCGGCATGACCGGGGAAGGGTCGGGATCGTGGGCGAGTTGTTCAGCGGCGCTGGCATGTTCGGCGTAGAGGTGTAGCGAGTCGATGTGGTGGTGGTATTCGCCCAACTCGGCACCGAGCCACCCAGCCAGCAGCTCCTGGATCAACGTGTTGGTGAAGATGTCGTAAGGGAACCCGAGCCACACATCTTGGCTGCGCATGGTGGTGTGCATGTGCAGGCGCCCTCGCCGCAGATAGAACCGGTAGCCCAGGGTGCAGGGGACATCGCGGTGCCCGCGAGTGTCGCGTTGCGGGTCGTAGAGCTGGATGACCGCTTGGCGGGAGTCGGGGTCTTGTTGGAGTAGCTGGCGGGTCCGGTCGAGCTGGTCGATGCCGTTCCATCGGCGCATTCGCGGCCCGTACGCGCCGCGCAGGACTCCGTCGTCGGCGTAGCGGGTCAACGCCCGGTTGTACTGGAAGATCCAGTTGTCATCCGAACCGGACAGAATCCACAGCGCCTCGGCTACCGCGAAGGCAGGATTGAGCAGCCGCAGCGGCGGCACGTCGACGAACCGCCGACGCGGCTGAGTCAATCGCAGGTGCGCGCCGAGGATTTCGGTGGTGGCCATGCCCCGAGGGCTGACCGGCTCGCCGAAATCAGTGATCGCGCGGCACGCGGACGTGAACAGAGTGTTGGCGTTGTCGGCCGTGAGCACGATCATCGCGACACCACCTCGGCGACGGCAGGCTCGGAGAACGTTTGTGGCGAGGGTTGTTTGACCATCCAGTCCAGCTGCCGGGCGATCCCCTCTCGCAGCTCGATGTGCGGTGAGTACCCGATAAGCACGCGTGCCAGCGTGAGGTCGGCGCGAGTCGCCTCCACGTCGCCGGGCCGGGGCGCTTCCATGGCGAGTGGCACTTTGCGGCCGGTGATCTGCCCGATCAGGGAGATCAGCTCGAGCATCGACACACTGGAACCACCACCGACATTAACGATCTCGGCGTCGGCGTCCTGCGGCATCGCTGCCGCGGCGAGGGTCGCGGCGACGATGTCATCGACGTAGGTGAACTCCCGTGACTGCTGGCCATCGCCATACAGCGGTACCGGAACCCCCGACAGCACCGCCGCCAACACCCGCGAGATCGCCATATCTGCTCGTTGACGGGGGCCGTAGACGGTGAAGTACCGCAGCGCGACCACGCTCGTGCTGGTGTCCGGTCTCGCAGCGTGCGCCATGCACAGGTGTTCGGCGGCGAGTTTCGTCGCGCCGTAGGGCGACATCGGATAGGTCGAGTCGCTTTCCTTGCTCGGACCTGAAGTCTGCCCATAGACACTCGAGGAGGAAGCCAGCACCAGCCGTGGGACCTGGGCGCGGTCGCAGGCAGCGAGAAGACGTTGGGTAGCAACGACATTGGAGGCCGCGTAGTCGGGGAACCTGTCGTCCCAGGAATCTCGAACGCCGGGCACCGCAGCCAGGTGGAACACGACCTGGGCGCCGGAGATCAACTCGTCGAGCTCGTCGGTGGCCAAATCAGCTTCGTGCAAGGCCAGTTGAGGATTTGTGAGCGCGTCGGCGAGATTGCGGGCAGCGACAGGGTCGGTGTGTACCGACCGACGGTCGATCGCGATCACATCTGTCTCGCGAGCGAGAAGTGCGTCGGTCAGGTGGGAACCGATGAATCCGGCCGCGCCGGTGACGACGACTCGGGTCGGGGTGGGCGATGTGGTGGTCAATTGAGGTGCCTCTACTTTCAGTTTGCACTGCCAGGCAGGCTGTGAGGTGTGGGCTGCTCGTTAACGTGAGCGGAGATCAGCTCGTGCAGCGTCGCTTTCGTCACGGTGTCGGCTGGGGCGAGGATGTGGGCGGCAACCTGGGTACGGGTGATTGATCCTGTGTCCCCTCGACCGGTCCACGAGTGCCGCTACTTGACGGTGTCGGCTTTCGTGTAGAGCGGAATCTTGCCGCTGGCGATGTCTCCCACGACGGAATGATCGTTTCGTTTCCCGCATTCGGCGCACAGACCGAACACCAACACAACGGGTGTGTCCGAGACCGTCACGTACTGAAAGCCGGAGTCCAGTACGGACGTACAGCCGGTCTCTCGCGAGACGACGATCATGGCTTGCTCGTAGGTCCAGCCCAACCGAATGAGGACCAGTACCTGCCAATCGCCCGGCCCGTGTACCGCGATCGCGGTCGTGCAGTCGTTCTCGCACACCACGCAGCCGCCGTTGCCGATCATCTTCGGCGGGTCGGTCCCTTCGTGCACCATGTCATCGGGCACCGTGCACCCCCACGGGTCGCAGCTGGCCGATGGCGGCGTAGGCGCTCAGGTCCCACGCCGCGCGATGGCGGGGCGTGAGGGCCGACAACTGCCGGACTCCGTCCCCGTCCCCGTCGTAGCTGTCGCCGTTGTTCCCGTCCCCGTCCCCGTCCCCGTCGTCTCGGTTGGGCTTGGGTTCCCACCGGTGCGGGACGACCAGTCCGGGCGCGAGCAGTTCGTACCGGGCGAACATGGCCGCCATCTCGTCTCGCCCGCGTGGGTGATAAGGAATGCCCACACCGCGAAGGGTTTCGGCGGCGGCCTGGATGTGCTGGGGGTAGAACTCGTCGGTGACGTGGGTGAGCACGAGCCATGTCCCGACCGGGAACCGCTCGGTCAAGTCGGCGAGCACGGCGGGGGCGTCGCTGATCAATTCCGCGGTGCCCGACATACACACCGCCAACGGTGCCGTCATGTCCATCACGCCCTCGATATCGCGCATGATCGCGTCGGTGTCGGTGATGTCGGTCTCGGCGAAGAACCGGGTCGGCGGTTCGTGCAGCATCGCCCGGCCGTGAGTGGCCGCGAGAACGTCAAAGTCGACGTAGAGCGTCCGGGCGGTGTCGCGGTGTTGTTCGGCGATGTCGTGAATGTTCGGTGGGTGGGGCAGACCGCACCCTAGGTCAACGAACTGCGACACCCCGTGACGCTCGGCAAGGTGCCCGACCGCGCGGCGGGTGAAACGACGGGATTCGGTGATCGCGGGCCGCAGTGTGCTGCTCGCCAGGACCTCGGCTAGCGTCTTGTCGCATTCGTAGTGGTCTTTCCCGCCGAGGAAATAGCTGTGCAGGCGCGCCAGGGTGGGCTGGTCGGGGTTCGTCGAGGATGTTGGGCGGGTGGGGGTCACGGTGTGGGCTCCTGCCGTGTCGTGTGCGACGCAAAGACCCCGATCCATTCCCGGTGCCTGTGGAACTGCGTCGAGGGTTGTTCCGGGTCTCGCGGGCGGTCGGTCGGATCAGATGCCGGAACCGGTGTGGCTGGCCAACGCGCGGACGAGGATGGCGTGGGCTTCCTCGCCGTAGACCGCCGTGGAGGCGAGCAGGCCGAAGGTTCGTTCGACCAGTTCGACCAGTTCGATGATGTCGGCGTCCTCGAGCGGATCGATGATTTGCTTGTTGTCGGCGTCGGTGGCGTAGCTGAAATCGAAACTGTCTGCTGGGGCGAGGAATTCGGCGTTGAGCGCGATGATGCCGATGCGGACGTGCGCACGGGCGGTCAAGATGTTCATGAGGTGTCTGATCTGGGTGGACATCACCTCGCAGCTGCCGACGGTGAGTCGTAGCGCGGCCTCGTCGATGAGCATGTGGAAGTCGTACCCGGGCCGGTCGAGCGCGGTCTGGCGTTGCAGCCGTGCGAGCGCGAGGGCCTCGCTGTCGTCGTCCATGCCCATCACGGCCGAGCATCTGTCGAAGAACGCATGGGCGTAGTCGTGGGTCTGCAACAGTTCCGGGAGGAGTTTGGTGCTGTAAGAGCGCTGATTGACAGTGTCGGACTCGCTGGCGATCAGAAAGCGCTGCAACGTTTCCGGCCCGCCATCGGCGGTGTCGTACCGGCTCGTGTTGACCATGGTTCTAACCTCTCCAAGTCATTTCGTTGGTTGTGATTCGGTGGAGGGTCCACCGGGTGTGGTTCGTGTGGGTCGGGTTGGCGTCCCCGGAGGCCGGGAGGTTGGTCGGCCTCCGGGGACGTTCCCCACCCTCGGATCCGACCGGCTCGGGGGGTCGCCGGATTCGGTCCGAGGTATTCAGGTGGTCTGTGCGAAAGGCCCTGAGTCAGGCCAGGGTGATCTCGCTGATCAGAGTCGCCTCGTCGACGGTGCGGGTGGTCCGGTCTGCCGGGCGATCCAGGGCTCGGTGCCGGGCCGGAACTCGGCCACGGTCACCGCCCACCGCGCCGACTCACTGCTGGTGGTCAACGGTGAGATGCTCACGCAGTGGCGGGTATCGGCAGGCGCGGCGTCGATCCCGGTCTGCAAGCGGTCACCTGTGGCGATCGCGGAGTCGGTAGTCAGGAATCGTCGCGCCTGCTCGGCGGATCGGTCCACGTAGTAGGCGTGATTGAACCCCAGGATCGCGGCCGGGCCGCTGGTGGTGTCTCCCGGGCCGGACCCGGTGACCACCCCGGTGCTGCGTTCGTCGGGGCACGCGAACTCGGTGGCGTGCGCGGCCGGGGAGGTCATCACCGCGATCGCCGCCACTGTTGTGGCTACTGCGGCGAGTGTGCACAGCACGGTCACTGCGGTCCACACAAAGCGGCCCCAAAGGGGTTGGCGTGGAGTTGATTCGAACGTGGCATACATGCGAGGTCGCTTCCGTTGGGGGCGTGGCTTCGGGAAGTTCGGAAGGTTTGGGTGGCCCCGGAGATCGCGATATCGCCTGGGAACGATTCCGGGGCCGCCTCCGCGCGGCCGGGCCGGGTGAGGGGGTCTCAGGTCCTCACCGGGGTAGGCGCGAAGGTCATTCAGTTGGTCGGAGTCGCCCCGTTGGTCGTACGGGTCAGGGCAGTAGAAACAAGCGTTCGTTGGGGAGCCGGGGCAGCCCGGCGCAGTGACCGGAGTCGACAGCCACCGTGCAGGGTCGTCGGGCGGCGATGTCTTGGACGAAGACGAGGGCGGCAGTCAGGCAGGCAGCGAAATCCATGCGCACACTGGGGAACTGGATGGTGAGGTGGACATCTGGTTCCTCCGGGCGCGGGGACCCACCGCCGGGCGTCATCGGGTGTGCTGCCTCGGTAGGCACGCTCGGGCACATTCGAGGACAACTGCCCCGGAGGGCCGGAACTTGCTGATGGCCGGGGATATCCACGTGCGAGCCATCAATGGGTCCGGCACTGGCGAGGGCAACGCAATATCGCCCTCACGGACGACGACCACCCGCGCTTGCCAGAGCTGTGCCACGACGGCGGGGTCACCGATCGGTCGGATGTCGGACCTTACGAGGAATGTCCGCATTCCGGCGCGGGGGTGGCCGATGATCGGCAACGGCGCGACTCCACGCACATCGAGGGCGGTTTTGACCCGTTGTGCCAGCTCGGTGGGCATCATCACCGCGCCGACGAGCCCGGCTTTCATCGTGATTCGCCCGGTGTCGGGGTCGATCACGGTGGGCAGTGAGCATTCGCGGCGGTAGAACTCGCACCGTGATCGTGGTGTTTCGGTGTAGGCCGTGGGTGGTGGGCTGGTCTGTGTCATCGGGACTCCTCGGGCACCGGAGTCGTCGGGGCGTGTGGCCCTGTGGTGTCGACTGTTGGCGGTGTGGGCGCGGTGGCGAGGAAACCGGCTTGGCGCATCGCCTCGAGCGCGTTGGCCAGCTCGGCGCGCGTTGGGCGGAAGGCGTGAGTGGCCTCGATGCGGGTGAGCGTGTCGGTTGAAGGGTTCGCGCTAGTACTGGATGACCGCTCCTGCCTCGCCGCGGTGGATTGCGGGTGCAGCTCGTCGGAATGTGTCATGTGCGGGCCTCTCTGGTGGCGCTTCCGACAACGAGGGGTACCTGGCCAGCGGCTTCGCTTCGGGTGCCCCGTGATCGGGTCCTGTGTTCAATCGTTGCCTGCCAGCGGCATTGCCAGGAACCGCACAGCGGTGGCGTTCCGGTGGTATTCCGGTGGCATTTCCCGGCCAGGCACTGGGAATTGCAGGTCCTCGTTGTACGCGGGACGTGTTCGTTCGTTTGAAATAAACTGCTACTGGCCAGCATTGGATCACCCGCCTACGGTTGAGTCGCTAGGAGTTCGGTTTCGCCCGTTGCCGGAGACGAGGGACGAACTGGCAGCGGGTGCCCAACCAACCTTGCTGCCCGAGCGATCATCCCGGAAGTCCACGTAGGTACACGCGACACACGCACCGGTACACGGCTGGTACACGCTGGAACACAACCCCTTTCGCCAGGGACCAGGAGTCGACTATGAAGAAGTGGACGGGAGCAGGTGCGGCGGATTTGCGTGCAGCGCTGGATCTGTCGCACGAACGCTTTTCTGTTCGCGCTGGCATCCACATCAACACGATCAAGAAGTGGTGCAAGCGACAGGAAACGATCACCCTCCGCCCTGATCACGCAGACCGGATGGAAGCCATACTCGCTGCGGCGACCCTTGAGCAGCGAGCCAAGTTCGATCAACTACAAACCCGGCGGGCAGTCGCGCCCGGCGTCTTCGAGGTCGACCCTGATCCGCCGATCTGGAAAGCGTCGTGCGAGGACGTCGCCGACGACCTCGCACGAAAGGACCTCCTCGTGGATCGCCGCGAAGCCGCGACAACGCTTGTAAGTGTTGTCGTCGGCGCGTACCTCCTCGAACCTCTCGAACGCTGGTTACGCCAACAGCGCGGGACGGCTCGACCTGTTCCGGTCATTACCGGCACCGGCAACCAAGAACTCGACGAACTCGAACACGCCGCGCGATTGTTCCGGGAGTGGGACGACAAGTTCGGCGGAGGACTACGCCGCAAAGCCGTCGTCGGCCAACTGTCCGAGGTGAACGACATGGTGGCCGCTGAAACCAACCAGGGGCGACGCCAGCGTCTCGGCCACATCCGTGCCCTGCTCGCCGAAACGGCAGCCACCATGTCCTGGGACTGCGGTGAGCAGCACACCGCGCAGGGTTACTACCTGCTCTCCGCCCGCTCCGCGCGTGACGCCGACGACCCGGGCCTGTTCGCCAACGCACTCGCCGGCCTCGCCCGCCAAATGCTGACTCTCCAACCCGAGGGCCACGGAGTGGACCGGATCGCCTACTCCCACGCGCGTGCGAACGATGCCCTCGAACTCGTGCGCCTGGCCCAGGATGTCGTCGGACGGTCGGTCACTCCGACCACTCGCGCGCTGCTGTACACCCGTGAAGCGTGGGCGTACGCCAAACTCGGGCGGCCTGCTGCATTCCATCGCGCCGCCGATAAGGCGCATGGCGCCTTCGGCGACGCCCGCCCAGCGGAGGACCCGTATTGGCTGCATTACTTCGATGCAGCGGAATTGTCGGGCACACTGGGGGGCCGTTTGCTTGAACTCGCCCGCACGCAAGCTGAGTTCGCGGACGAAGCCGCTGAGGCGATCACCTCGGCCATCACGATGCGTCGCCCTGAACGCTGGCGTTCCAGTGCGCTGGATCGCCTCGGAATCGCTGAGGCGCGGCTTATCCAAGGCGAGTACGCGGAAGCTCTCCGACTCGGCGAAGCCGCCCTCGAAGATGTCAGTAGGACAAGTTCCGATCGTGTCCGGGCGAAAGTTCTGGAGGTGTATCAGCGCACAGGCGAACACGGCACCAGCCGACCAGCGGCACAGCTGCGAGACATGCTGTACCCGCTGGTGCTGTCCCCGGCATGATGGCGACATGAGGATCAGCGTCACCGGACACATGAACATCACCCCAGCGACAGCCGAACTGGTGCGGGAAGCGGTCATCGATCTGCTCGACGGAACCCCCGATCTCGTGGGGATATCGTGCATCGCGCGCGGGGCCGACAGCGTCTTCGCCGAAGCCGTCCTCGACATCGGCGGCCAGCTGGAGGTCGTGCTGCCCTCACGCGACTATCGGGAAGCGAAGGTGAAGCCCGACCATGCCGCCCAGTTCGATGCGCTGATCGCTCGTGCCGCCAAGGTGCGAACAATGGACTTCGACAGTGCTGGCCGCGAAGCCTACGAGGCCGCGAACGAGGCGCTCGTCCAGGGCGTAGATCGGATGATCGCGGTCTGGGACAGCCAGGACGGGCAGCGCGCGGGCACCGGCACCGTGGTCGAGCTGGCGCGCAAGCACGGCATCCCGGTCGACATCATATGGCCAGAAGGCGCAGCGAGGGCATAAACCGCTCCACGAAGTCGCCGGTGCCTACGAGTTGGTTGCCGAGCTGACATCTCCCTTCTGAAAGCTGAGTGAGGTTGGCGATGACAGCCTCCGGTTGAACTTGTCTCGCAGGAGCAGCCGCTCAACCTCTTCGCAGCTCCAGCTATTGCCGGTGCAAGGCCACTTGCTTGCTGGGCGGTTGAACAGGGTGGTGAACCGGTTCAGGCGCACGGCCGAGCGAGCTCCGGGGCGGGGATCGCAGAGTTTCCGCAGTCTCGGCTCCGCGTCCACCACGCGCGTCCCGCTCGCCGTCGCCCGCGAACCGGTCGGGTCGTTCCCGCCGGGGGTGGCGGCGCAACGGTGCACACGACCGAGCCCGAGACGAGCGCTGTCGGCCGCCCGAAAAGGAGTGGAGCTTGGCCACGACTGTGCGGTTGAATGACTAGCCGCGGCGGGTCGCCGCGCGGCCCGCGCACAAGGATGACTGAGGAGTCGACGATGCCGATCGCCACACTGCGAGGCGTGACTCTGGACTGCGCCGATCCCCGGGCTCTGGCCCGGTTTTACCGAGAGCTGACAGGCATGCAGCTCGGTTATGACGCTGACGATTTCGTCGCCCTGACCGATGGTTCGGGTTGCGACCCGGGCTTCCAACGGGTCGACGGATACCGCGCCCCGCGGTGGCCCGGTCAGGACGTGCCCCAGCAGTTGCACATGGACCTCAAGGTCGAGGACCTCGACGCGGCGGAGAAGCTGGCGCTGCGATTCGGCGCGGTGAGACCGGACCACCAGCCGGGCGGAGACCGGTGGCGGGTGCTGCTGGATCCGGCCGGTCACCCGTTCTGCCTGGTCGTCGTCTGATAGCAGCAGGATAATGTTCTCCGCTCCAGCCATGTTGAGCCGGTCATGAGTTGCAGGTCGACGCGTCAGCCCGCCGATCCAGATGGGACGGGCGTGGAGAAATTTGCCATATGGGACACAAGGTGTCGGTGTCGCGGGGTCGCCCATGTTCGTTGACTGCGTCTCGCCTTGGGCGCGAATACTCGTCTGCTGATCCGTCGACTAGAGACCCAGGCCTGGCCGATGATCCGGCCCCCTGGGCTCTAGCTCATAGTGTTCCGCCACGGCGAACTCATCGGCTGTGGCCTCGTGCTGCAGCCGTGCGCTTTCCTCCAGTCGCCGTTGCAGGTCGGTCAGAGCGTGCCGCCTGTGGTGTTCTGCCTGATGGGCAGTGAGCTCGGATTCGATCCCTTGCTGTAATGCCTCGACGGTGGAATTGCGTGCGACGGTGTGCTCGACGGCGGCTCGAGCCTGTTCTTCGGTCCGCCGCGCCTCGTCGGCGGCAGCGGCGTGTTCAGCTCTGGCATTGAGTTCGTTGGCGTGCCGGTTCGCCGCGCGGGCGATGTCGCGAGCTTGCTGGTGAACGTCGCGCCGCTCGCGGTGTTCACGGGTCAAGGTGTTGATGCGGCTCTGAATCGTATTGCGCGCCGCACGTCGGATCAGCGGTAGCGCGTCGAGCGCTTCGCGTGCGGTGGCGAGCGCATCGCTGGTGGCGCGGAGCCGGCTAATGGCGCTGTCGAGTTCGTCAGCGTGCACTCGCGCGGTGTGGCGGGCGTTGTCGGCGTCATGCTGGAGCGCGACGACGGCAGGGTCGGGCTCAATGTCGAGGTTCTCGTGTCGGGTGGGTGCGAAGAACTCGGCCTCGGTGGCGATGTTGCTGAGCCGCTGGGCAAGTCCTTCGATCGCGTCGGCGAGCTCGCGATCGGAAAGGCGCTGCAAGGGATCGAGGACCGGGAGTCGTTGTTCGGTAAGCGGATTATCGGCCAGCCACTGTTGGATGACGGCGCGCCCGGCCGGGTCGAGTGCCCGCCAGTCGCGGCGCAGCATCGCCAACGCCGCTGGCGCAGGGTGTGTATCGGCGATGTGAGCGCATCGCGTGGCGAGATGATCGGCAGGGTCGTGGTCAGGAATACCTGGCCGTTCGTTGTCGCGGCAGGAGTGGCACAGTCCGTCGTCGGAGTGTCGCGGGGGCACGGGGGAACTGGCGTTGCGGGGGCGTTCGATGCTGCAGTCGACACACGGTAGGCCGACGATGGCGGGCATGGCGGCAAGGTCGTAGTCGATCGGGAAACCACCTGCGGCTGTTCGGGGACGGTCTGTCGGCGTCAGATCACGGCTGTCGAAAGGTTCGGCATCATCGCTATAGGTGTCGAAGGCATCGTTGCCCGCTGCCTGGATCGGGTCGAATACCGCCGGTGTAACTGCCGGGTCGACGTGTTCACGATGGTCGTAGACGGGATGGGAGCGGCCACGATCCTGTTCGGTGTCGCGGCGGAAGGTGTGTGGATCGGTCGAGGGTGTGCACGCGTGGATCAACGCTCGGTGTAGCGGGAATCGTTGGGCAGCCCAGCGAAGTCGAGCTCGCGCGACGGGGAAGCTGTTCTGATAGAGGGTTTCCGAGACAGCGGTGAGCACCGCGTGTTCGTCGTCGGAGAGCTCGCTTCTGAATGTTCGGAATGCGGAGACGGCGTCAGAGACTCGTCCTGTCGCGAACAGACGTGCGATGTATTCGACCCCGGTAGCGAGGTCGCCTCCACCGTGGCGACCGTCGATGTCTGCGATGAGGGCATCGTTCGTGGCTGGCGTGCTCGGTTCTGCCGCGACAACGGCGGTCGGCGGCTCGTCGTTGGCGGTTGGTGTTGGCGGTTCAGGTGCGGTCGGAGTTGGAGCCGAGGCGGCTGGTTGCGCTGTCGGGGCCTGGTGGTGGAGGACGTCGATGCGCCAGGCCAGCGCTGCGGTGAGCTGGTCAGGGCGCAGCGGGGCAGCGTCGTCGGGTTGGGCTCCTTGCAGGAGTTCGTGGGCGGTGCTGAGGAGGTCGTGGGGTGCCCAGCTGTTGGTGGCGCGTTCGACCGCGGCGACGACGCGTGGCCACGCCGCTTCGGTGGTGACTTGGTCAGCAAGAACTGTGCCGAGGATGGCTTCGAGGTCGGGCAGCCACTGTGGCCGGAGCGGATCGGCGCCGGTGGTGTCGAGCGCAGACGGTTCGAGTTGCAGGCGCGCCCACAGTGCCGCCGCGGGCATCTCATCGGGCAGCGGGTGGTGGGTGGAGGCGTCGGTGAGCAGGGTGGTGATGTCGAGTCCGGCGCGGTCGGCGAGGTCGATCTTGTCGGCCACGATCGGCCAGTAGGAGTCGGTGGTGATGCGGGGATCGATGTTGTCGACGACTTCGGCCCACCGGTTGCGCGGGAGTGACGGATCCCCGTGGGCGTCGATGATCTGTTGTTCGAGGTGCTGTTGGTGGATCCGTTCGACGTCGGTGTAGCGAGCGGGGCCGGTCGGACGAGCATCAGTGTCAGCGACATGTAAACCTGCCCTCCACACTGCGAGCTCGCCGAGCAAGGCGGGGTCGGTACCCAGCAGCGGTCGCGCCCATGGTGGTGCGGTGCTCGGTGTCCACTGGTGTGTGGTGTCGCGGATCTGTGTGGCGAGAGCGACCACGATCTGTTCGCGGGCCAGAACTGGCTCGGCGAGAGCCTGAGCGATGACACCGCTGGGGAGTCCAGGTGTCCAGGGAAGGGGCCCCGTGCCCGCGGAGTGAGCACCGGTGGGATCCAGGCGCCAGTCCAGCACCGCCGCTGGATCGTCGGCGGTGTCGAGTTCCCGTGTGCCAGCCGCAGCGCGAAGCGTGGCGATTGGATCGGCACCGGTGAGCGCAATCAAGGCGAGGTGTTGGCGCAGTACGGGGTACGCAGGACTGTCGGTCAGGTTCGGGTGAACGGAGTCGGCGGCATGGTCGAGGGCTTCGAGTCGGTCAGGACCGAGTGCGTGTTCGGCGGCCAGGCCGAGAGTGTCGAGGTAGATATCGACCGCGCGCCCGATCCGCAGTGTCGGCTCGAGAGCATCGCGCAGTTCGGTGTGTGCGGACTTTTGTGCTCCGTCGCGGGCCATCACGCGGTGCAGGATCTCGATGGCGGTGCGTGGGTAGGTGGCGGGTTGGGTGTAGATCGCGCCTTCGGCACCGTCGAGCGCGGTGACGATGTAGGTGTGGTTGGCGTGGATTCCGCGGGTCATCGCGACGTAGAACTGTTGGCGTGATTCGCGTCCGGACAGCGCGACGTGGCATGTGTCGGCGGTGATTCCCTGCGCGGAATCAATCGTTGCGGCGTACCCGAGGCGCACATGTTGGCGCACATACTCGACCGGCAGCCGCACCGTTTCGTCGCTGTCGGCGCCACGGTGGCGGTGCGAAACGGTGAGTGAGCCGTCGTTGTGGACGTTGGTCACTGTCCAGGAGTAGCCGTTGCGAACCCAGTCGTGTTTACCGAAACGCAGCTTCGGGTTATTGCGTCGCGTGCGCACGGTGTCACCGATCGAGGCGAGGAGTCCGTCGGTGAGAACGACTTCTGGTCCGGGTTCGGCGCCGGTTCGAGCGAGTCGGTCAGCGCGTGCACGGGCGTTTAGTGCCGTCACTACCTCGTGCGTAGGCGCCAGCATGACCGCGTCGCGGCCCGCGAGATCATCGGCGGCCCAAGCTTGGTAGGTGTCGTCGTAGACCGACCCGGTGTGCCCGGCATGGATGCGGTTGTTGTCCAGGTACCAGGCCAGCGCAGCGGGGTCGCCCTCGCGCAGCCCGATCGAGGCGGTCGCCTCGGCGGTCGAGGCGAACCGGACCACATGGGACAGGGTGAGGGTTTGTTCGGGGGAGGCGGCGTTCATGTCGGCGTCGGCGCCGCCGGCTTCGATCGAGGGGAGTTGTTTGTCGTCGCCGATGCAGCGCACCGTAGCCCCGCGTCCAGCCAGAAATTGCAGCAGGCATAGCCGTTTGGTGTTGCCTAGTTTGACGTGTTCGTCGACGATCACCAGGGTTCGGGAGTCGATATCGAGGACCCATTGGGGCAACGCGGGTGGATGATCACCGGCGATGGAGGGGCTGTTCGGGGTGGGGGTGTGGCGGTTGATGACGTCGAGGAGTTTGTCGACGGTCTCTGCCCGGGTGCCGATCGACTCTCCGAGCACCGCGGCCGCGGCTGCGGTGGGGGCCATCCCGAGCACGGTTCCGCCACCGGAATGCCATGCGGTGGTGAGGACTTGCATCGCGGTGGTTTTGCCGGTTCCGGCCGGGGCGTTGGCGGTATGGACACGCAGCCCTGAGGTGGCGAAGGAGGAGATGACACCGATCTGGCCGGCGTTGAGCGGGCGATCGGGGTTTGCGGTGTTGTAGTCGGAGACCGACTTGGCCACCAGTTCCGCGTCGAGAACGCGGGCGCCAGGTTCGACCGACAGCTCGATCAACGCTGCTTCGGCATCCAGGGTGGATTCGGTGGTGTAGATCTGGGAGTTCGCACGGACATGGATAGCGGTGGAGTCGTTGCGACCCAACCACGTCGGCGCTGCTCGCAGCACCGGTTGTCCGGTGAGGTCAGGGTCACCGCGTGCAACTGCTGACGGTGGTGACAGCGCTTCGGCGACAACCCTTTCCGGGATCCAGTGCCAGTCGGCTGGGGCGATTCGGCCGCGAAGTTGGCGTTCGACCTCGGCACGCAGGTTGAACACCCGCCATGTCGAACGCCGCGCCGAGACTCCGGCCAGGGCGCGCTCGGCGGCCGCGGTGATGAACGCGGCATCGGGACTCGGTCGCGGTGTCGGCGGCGCTGACATCGCGCGGGTCACGATGTTTTCGATGGTGTCGCGCCCGTCGAACAATTGCCTGGCCTGGGCGGCCCAGATGTCGCGCTGCTCAGCGAGTGAGGCCACGAGATGTTTGGTCGGGCGGGTTTCCAACGTCGCGCGATCGGACAGGTCATAGACCTCTTTCGGGGATGGTTCACGCCCGAACGTTGTCTGGAATGCTGCGGTGAGCTGGTCGAGGCGCGCGACGATCGCCGCACCCCGCTGCGACCACGAATCGATCAACTCCAGTGGGACACCGACAATTTCACGGATCTGGACCTGTTCAGGCGTGCGCCCGGGTCGGGCTTCGAACTGCAAATCGAGGTCAGCTTCGAGGTGGTGCTCGACTCGGGAGTCATAGATTTCCGAGGCGGTGACGACGGCTTCGTGCAGGGTTTTGGAGTCGATGGTGCGCCATTTGCCGTCGAGGGTGCGGACGCGGTTGGCGATCAGGACGTGGGTGTGCAGGTCGGGATCGCCTGCGCGGCTGTCGCGATGGGTGAATCCCGCGGCGACGATGCCGTCGACGTCGACCTGCCGGATCCCGTTGCGGCCCAGGCGAGTGAAGATCGCGTTGTTCTCCAACCAGTTCAACGCATCTTCGATCGCGCGCCGATGCGCGGCCTCGATCCGCTGCGAAACCTCGGGAGAGGCGAGCGCCCACAGGACGGAGACGCTCTTGACGGGGCTGAAGGTGATGTCGAAACCGGCGACGGCCGCGTGTTTCGGGCGCGAGTTCTTCGCGACCCATCCCGACAATTCCCGGGCATTCAATGGTGGGCGGTCGTACTCGTTGCGGAACATTTCTGTCGCGACTTGTGTGCGGATTCGTGCGCGTTCGTCGTCTCCGATTGCGGTGGTGGGTGGGAGGTTCTGCTCGGAATTGTGTGCGCGGAAGGCGTCGGAGCATTGTTTCCTGTACTGGGAGTGGGCTTCATAGACCGCGAACTCGTTGCCCAATTTTGATGCTTTCTCCGCGGCTCGGGTGGCTTCGCGGTCGTTGGCACCGAGGGTGATCTGGTGCGCGTAGACCCGGTCTTCGATCTGTTCGGCGTTCGGGTGGATGCCCAGTCCGAACAGTGACTTCATCTGCGACTCTGTTACTTCCTCGCCCGGTTGGATGTCGAGCGCGGCGAGGCCGGTGCCTTGCCAGCGTCCGGGTGCTTCGCCGTGGGCTGAGTAGTAGTCGGCCAGCGAGGAGCGCCCACGCGCTGTGGTGTCGTTGGCGGCGATGTTGCGTAAATAGTACTGGTATCCGTTTCCTGCAGAGACTCTGTGAATGGTTGCGACCATGCCTCCATGAAGCGGCGATAATTCGCGCTGCGCAAGGGGTGAATTTTCGAATTGGACTACGCTGCACAACTTTCGACAACTCTCGACGCGGAAGTTATCGAATTGCAATTCCTGAATGCCAGACGTCTGCTTGTTTTAAAGGGGGGAAGGGGCTGGAAGTGAGAGTGAGACGGGGTGAAGAAGGGGATGCGATGGCAGGCTGGTGGAGGCGGTGGATGGTGTGGTGAGGCGGTGCAGTGGGCGGGAGGACGGTGATGCAGGGGGGCGGCTGTCGCGGCTGGAGCGGTGGGAGCCTGGATGCTCGTGGCTGCCGCGATCACTCGATGCCGTGCGCGCGCTTACCACGGCGGCTTCGGTGTCGTATTCCGGGGACGGTCGGCGAAGTTCAGGACCAGTATTGCGGGCACAGGTGAGCCCGACTGGGGCAAGCGATCTGAGCCAGCGGGTAGGCGCCCTCGTGCCGGGTGG
The DNA here is from genome assembly GCF_052983615.1 of Nocardia fodinahabitans. Taxonomy (NCBI): domain Bacteria; kingdom Bacillati; phylum Actinomycetota; class Actinomycetes; order Mycobacteriales; family Nocardiaceae; genus Nocardia; species Nocardia fodinahabitans. Next base: position 49,173 of record NZ_JBRJJC010000002.1, on the reverse strand, counting down.
AGCCGAGAGCTCCGGTGGGTTCAGTCGATCCCGTCCCCGGCAGGTCGGCGGCGGGTTCCTTCGGGGGTGAAGACGAAGGAGTCTGCGAACGGGCCGGAGCCGCAGCGGATCGCGAGCAGGATCGCGTCGATGTGCATCGGCGGCCAGGTCGGTTGCGTGTCCGCATCGACACCGTTCCACAGATGGAAGATGACCATCGGATCGGACTTGTCCGCGGTTGCGTAGGCCAGCGTCTTCTCATACAGGGGGTTGGTTCCGCCGAACAGCACACTGGGTTCACCGAAGGCGTCGACGACATCGCTCCAGGAGTGGTCCTGCTCGGCGAACGGTTCGATCGAGCCGCGCAACTGGGCGTACTCGTCTGGTGTCAACGTTCGATCCAGCCTGAGCCAGCCGTGATCACGGGCAGCTTCGGCATACATCGACGGCAACGCGGACTTCAGGTTGTCCGGTAGCAGTCGTGCGAGGGCACCCTGGACGCCGGTCGGGGCGAAAGCGTTCCGATCACGCCACGACTCGTAGACCTCTTCTACGCTGTGGCCTTGGTCCTCGAGATAGAAGAGGTGGTCGAACAGTGTCCACAGGGCCGCCTCACCGCCGAACATGCCCAGTCGCCGCAGCATGTCGTTGACTTGGTCGATCAGGTACATGCGCATTTCGTGCGCCGAGCGGACCATCAGAGCGTTTCGTCTTCCTCGCGACCGCCGGGGCAGGCCCGGCAACCAACCGATACGTTATGCGCGGATCATGGTGCCATGCGCGGATCGGTCAGGTGGGACCGAGACATGGTGCCGGGGCACGCGACGCCCCGCCGTGGCGAAGTGCTGGCCTACTCGCCGAATCAGATCGAAGGCGGATGTTGTTCACGGCGGACTCCGTTCGGTTTTCGTGGATCAACCCGGCTGCGGGAGGTGGAGCCAGCCGACCGCAGCGCACGCGTAGTGACGGATACCGCGGGCATGGTCGGTGCCGAGGGCAAAGACATCCCCGACCGACAACGACCGCAGGCGCCGTCGATACCAGCGGCGGGTGTGGTGGAGGTCGCCGGGACCGGGGTGATCGTTGAGGGCGGCGAAAACTCGCTCGAGGATGGCGGGATCGTCGTCGGCGGTTGCGCGCACGGCGTGATCGAGCAGGAATCGGTCTGCCAGCAGGAAGATCCCACCGGGGCGGTAGCCGTGGATCAACGAGTGCGGATCAGTGGACAGGTACACCGTGACCATAACCGGCGGCACAGGCCGACCTCGGAGCTGGGCGAGGCGTCGGCGGCGGGCACGCAGGTACCGGGCGCGGTGGTACACAGCGGAACTCTTCGAGGTGGAAGGGAGGTGATCGGCTGGGCACCGCGAAACGCGCGGTGCCCACATGACAGGTCGGGGCGGCCAGGAAGTGGTCGATGTCGATCGTGGGACCGTCGGTCCAGGACACGATCGCTTCGCGGGCGTCCGACCAGAATCGCTCGGGCCGCAGCGTGAATGCCGCAGTGGGCTAGCGTCGTTGCAGACGCCGTCGCAGCAGGACGCTGTAGCCGGCGGTCTCGGAGGGGTCGTGCGGTGCGATGACGAGTTCGACACGTGAGCCGTCGGCGCGGCCGAGTGTGGAGCCGACCATGTTGTCGAGGGCGTAGGAGTTGTCGCGGTCGAGGTGTTCGGCGCGGGTGGTGTCGAGCATGTCGAGTGCGTCGTCGGCGGTCAGGGCATCGGCGAGGAGACGATCGGCGGCGTAGAGGGCGTAGGTCGTGGGCGACACGATGCTCATCGGGAACCGCCTGCGTCGGAGGGAGCCGGGGTGGAAGCGGTGGGTAGATGGGTGCGCCGCGGCGGGGGCACGTGATGCCAGCCCACAGGCGCGCAGGCGTAATGACGGGTGCCCAGCGCCACCACGTCGCCGACCGACAACGACCGGTTCCCGCAGCCGTACCAGTGCTCGCTGAGATACTCGTCGCCCTCGTCGGGGTGGTCGTTGAGCGCGGCGAAGATCCGATCGAGAACGACTTGATCGGAGAACTCGCGTCGAAGATCCGGCTAAGGATCGTGTAGTCGGCGGTGCGCATGGAGATGTCGAGCGCGAACCGGTCGGCACGCACGAGCTGCGAGGCGGGGGTGTAGCCGTGGACGATGGTGTGAAGGTCGGCCAGATACACGGTGACCCACACGACGCGCGCACGGCGGGCGCGTTGGCGGACGTGGCGACGTCGGGCGCGGGTGTGTCGGGGACGGTGGAACACCGAGAACCTCCGTGGGAGAAGTGGGATCGGCTGGGCACCGATCGCTCGGTGCCCAGCCGGAAATCAGTTGAACGTGAACAGGGCTCAGACTGCGGCGGGAGTCGTGGCCGCGGGTGTGTGCAGGCCGAGCCAGACCCGGCACTTGGTGCAGAACCCGTCGTCGTGGATGGGTGTGCACTGGGTGCAGCCCTCGCACCGTCCGTGCCGCATCCCGGCAGGCAGCTCTCGCCGGCCGCGGCGCGGTGAGCGCGGCGCGGGCACCGGATCGGACGCGTCACGCTCGGGCACCGCCGGCGCGCCGGGCAGATCCGGATGTTCGAGCAGGAACCGGTCGAGGACCTGAGTCATCCACTCGGGTGCTCGACGCGCGACCTCGGCGATCAACGCCCGCGCTGCGCGCGGGTAGTGCTCGGCGAAGTAGGCGCAGTAGGCGGCGGCGAGGTCACCGAGACCGAATCCCTCTGGCAGCGGTGCCAGGCCGAGAGCGCCGTCGGCCCGGCAGTGATCGCACAAGCCGTCATCGGAGCGCACCAGCCCGTCGTGGTGGTGGAGAGGACGCTGGTCGACGGCGGGGCGTTCGACAAAGCACGACACGCACCGCCAGCCGTGGACCGGGATCATCGCCTCGGCCACGTCGTCGATGCTGCTGCCGTAGTACTCGCCGGTGTCGCGTCGATCGGTGCGTGAGGCCAGCCCGGTGCGGCGCTGCGCCCAGACCATGCTGTTCTCCAGCGATTTCACCGGCGCCCCGGCGAGGGCGCGATCGAGTGTGTGCTGGTGGGCGACGAACTGGCCGTACTGGTGATCCCAGATCGCCTCGGTCAGCTCGGCCGGCTTGGGTGCGGGCTCCCCGGGATAGCGCGGCACCCATCCACGCGGGGCGTGCTCTTCGCCGATCACGCTCACCCCGCGGGCGACCAGGGCTGCCAGCTTGCGGCGCAATCGGTCCTGTCGTTGGAAGTCGGTGTCGACGAACAACGACTCGGCGACGTAGTCGGTGACGTGGTCGGGTTCGACCTCGGCGCGGCGGCGCTTGCCGCGAGTGGCCAGGCGAGCACGGATCTGCTCGGGTGAGAGCCGAGACGCGTCGGTGTCTCGCGACGGTGTCAGGTGCAGCCGCGACGTGGCGCTGCGCCAGTACCGCATGGGCTGTCGTGGCATCTCGGCGACCTCGAGCTGGACGTGCAGCTTGGCGATCTCCTCGTCGACGCTCGTGCCATACGCGGCGGCGCGGGCTTGGGCGATCTTGTCCAGGACCTGATCGTCGTGGCAGTGCAGTCCCGGGTCGGTGTCGGGCACCAGCTCGACCAACCGTTCTCGTTCGAGTTCATCGCCCTCGATCCAGCGGGCACGCAGCCGACGCAGCGCGGCCTGGTAGGGATGCAGGGTGAACACGTCGACGAGGTAGTCGAGCAGGTCCCAGTCGGCGTCGGTCGCCAGATCCAGCACGTCACGGAATGCCCGCTTGGCTGCGCGCCGATCGAGGTCGAACATGATCGCGATGTGGCCGATCGCGGTGAGGAACGCTCGCGTGCTCGGCACGGGCACCTCGGGGTCCGGGACGGGTGCGGGCGAGCTGGAATCGGGGATGGCGTACCAGTCGGCTTCGGAGGCCACGGCGCTCGTGCCGTGGTCGGTGGCGGGTGCGGCGAGAATGGTCACGGGGATCTCCTGACAGAGTCGAGATGACGGCGGCACCCGAGCGCGCTGGAACGCCACGCTTTTCGCGAAACGAGGGGTGCCGGGCTGGGGTGGGCCCAGCCGAGGGCGATAGACCAGGACGGCGGGCGACACGGCGGAGGGAACGCGCCTGGGCGTGCGGAAACGAATTCCTGTACGCGACCGCCGGATCCGGCTGGAAACGGCACGGGAATTCGTTTGCGCCGGGCGCGGGCCCGCAGCCGTGGCGCACGACGGCCTGGTAGCCCTCGAGCGGCTGGGTCCACCCCAGACCGTCACCCCGGACCCACCTCCACCGACCCGACTGCGGGGCCGGTGGAAACGAGCACGACGGCACGGACCTGGAAGCCGCCGGTCAGAAGGGCGGCTCGTCGGCGGACACGCCCGCCACGGCGCTGGCGAACACCGGGGTGGCCCACGGACCGTCTCCGGCACGGTCGCCCGCCGCGGAGTTGTCGGTCGACCACGCGTCGGCAACGGCGGCGTCGCGGCTACCGACGGAACTGGCCGGGCGAGTTCCGGATCGGCCGAATCCGTTGGTGGCCTGGTTGCCGTTGCCGTTGCCGTTGGTGCGGGTGACCTTTGCTGTGGCGTAGCGCAGGCTGGGCCCGATCTCGTCGACGTCGAGCTCGACCACCGTGCGCTTCTCGCCCTCGTTGGTCTGGAAACTGCGCTGCCTGAGCTTGCCGACCACCAGCACCCTCGCGCCCTTGCTCAGGCTTTCCGCCGCGTGCTCGGCGACCTCGCGCCACAGGTTGCACCGCATGAACAGCGGCTGTCCGTCACGCCACTGGTTGGTCGTGCGGTCGAAGACCCGCGGAGTCGAGGCGACGGTGCAGTTGGCCACCGCCGTTCCCGCGGGCGTGAACTTCAGCTCGATGTCGGAGCAGAGATTCCCGATCAGGGGAAGCATCGTTTCGCCTGCCATAACAGTCCTTTCCAATCATGAGGAGGGCAACACAGGTCCCGAAGTGCGGGAGGTTCCGATGTCGCGGAAGCGAATCGGGATCGAGCGGATCTGCGTCGACGGGTCGTAGGAGCCGTGCCGCGCAGGGGGGTGACCGGACGGCCCACCACCGGATCGCTACGAGCGCGCCGATGCCGACAGGCCCGCGGAGTTGGTTGTTGATCGCAGCGATGCCGCCCGGCGGCGGATCAGCAGATTCGGTCGTCCTCGGTCGGGCGGAGGTCGATGCCGAGATCGGCCGCGACCTGAAGCCCGAGCTGCGCGATCCTGCGGATGTTGTCGGGGTGCAGTCCTTCAGTGAGGGACACGTGGAGCAGGACTGCCATCGGATGCGACGGCTCCGCCTGCAAGGCTGCGTCGAGGCAGACCGCGGCGTGTGTGCCGTGTCTGCGGTAATAGGCGTCGTAGCCGCACAGCACCGCGGCCTCGGCTCGATCATGGCCGGTGCTGGCTCGTGCGATCAGGTGCCACAGCTGTTGGGCGGCAGGGGCCAGCGCGGTAGCGGCCAGCCCGAACATGACGTCGCGGATGGTGCGGTCACGCAGCGCGGCCACGACAGCGGCAAGATCTGCTGGAGCACAACCGGCGTCACCGAAATCAGCGATCAATGCCAACAGCCACTTCGCGGTGGCACGCTGGTGGGTGTTGCCCTGGTCGTCCACGACAGCAGCGGCCAGGCTGTCGCGGTAGCGCGTGATCGCCGGGCCGAGATGCGGTTGCACCTCGGCGGCCAGGACGGGATCCGGGTAGAGCAGTGCGGCGATTTCCTCGCGTGAACTCCGTATCTGAACGCCGTCGAGGACTTGGGCCAGCGCGATCGGCGAGGCACGGGGATCGGCCACCAATCCCGTGCCGCCCGCGTCGAGCCCTGTGCCGTGGACATCGAGCAGGCCGTGATACCGCGCGCCGCTGGTGATCGCGCGCACGAACCACGCGTTGGACAGTCCGACGGTCATTTCCCGCAGCAACCGCACGGCCACACACGCGGTCTCGGCAGCCCGGGGGCGGTCATCGACGATCACCGCCATGGCGCCGACGGCGCCTTCGTTCTCGCAGATGACATCGAGGCGGTTCACCATCTCGTCGGCGCTGGGCAGATCGGTGATGGCGTCGACGTCGAACCGAAGTGCCGAACGGACCATGCGTTCACCGGCAGGCACCCCGTCGGATCCATCGGAGCGGCGGATCAGGACCAGGATCACCGACCGGGTGGGAAAGAATCCGAGCATCGCGGGCAGGGAAGCGATCAACTCACCCGGGGCGTCGAGTTTCAACCTCCCGTCGGCCTCGGTGCCGAGGTCGGACTCTGTTGAACGTTCATCGTCGGCATTCATGAAGGTGCACTCCTTGGGAAGGCAGGGATGACGAAGGGCTGCGCAGTGAGGGCGCTGGCCTCGGCTGTGGTGGTCACCGGCGAATTGGTCGAGGGTCGTTCGTCCAGAACGGAGCCCACCGCGGACCGGAACGATCGCGGCGGCCCTGGAGACGCTCGGAGGACGTCGCGTCAGGTCTGCCCGAGCTGTGGTTCGTCGGACAGCCACCACTGCTGCTGGCAGGCGGCGGGGGTGACGAGTGATCGATTACTGTCGAACGCATGTGCGAATCGGTGGTGTGTGTATCGACGCGGCCGTATCTACGCGAGGGCACGCGGACCGAGCCCTGGCCGCGGTTCTGTCCGAACGGCCACCGCCTCGGGCCCGGCCGCGCGCTGGTGTCCGCAGTGCCGTGTCGCCGGATCGGCGGTCACCACCGCACGACCACCTGCCTCGCGTGTGGAGCGAAGATCTACAGCCCACCCGCCCACGACGACTGCGAGTGCTGAACCACCACAGACCCGACGGTCGTGCCGGGCGTCATCGATTCTGTCGTCGCCCCCCGACTGCGGATGGTTCAGTCAGCCGAACTGGTCGTAGTCACGGGGATGATCGGGGGTTTCGGCGCTGTAGGAGGCGCCCATCCCGGCAGGGAGGCGGAACCCTTCCCATATCGTCGTGATGCGCCAGCGGTGCATTCCGCGTTGTGGTCGATCGCTGATCAGGACTTGGACGATCCGTTTGCGGGCGCCGGAGATCTTGGACTCGCGCACATAGGCGACCAAGTCATGGAAGTCCTCGAAGTGCGGCCCGTAAGCGTTCCACGCGGTGTCGTAGTCGTTGCGCACCAGCAGCCGAAGCGGCATGTGGGCGGGACGGAAACGCTCCGGCATCTGCACTCCTTGCACAAGAGGTGCGGGTCATCGGGAACTGGTGGCCGGTCGCGCGTTGTCCCGGGTGATCGACATCGTGGCGAGGTCGTGGCATCGTTGCGGTCTTCATGTCGAAGATCCGCCCGCCCGGGGTCAGCGACCGGCGGTAACGTTGATCGGGCACAGGTGCCGCGCGCCGACCGGGTGGGATTCGGCGTCGGTGTAGCTCCAGTGGCGGCCGTCCCAATCCGGGAACTGTCCGCGCCAGCGCCTCATGGTGTGCTCACCGAGCGCGGCCGCCGAACCGGCGCCACCGGCACGTTCGGCGCGGTCGAACTCGGCGGCAGTCACAGTGAGAGTCGTCGGCGGGTCGATCTCGGCCATGGAAATCGCATCTCCTTCAGAGGTGAGGTTCAGGGACAGACAGATGTGGCAGGTCTCGGTGTACGACGATGTCGCCCCTCCGCCATGCAGAGCGCATCGTCGGCGAACAGGCCGAATCGTGATCCGTTCTCACGCTGGCGAATCCGGGGCAGGCCCAACGCGGGGGCTGCGGGTCAGTGGAGTCCTCGCACGGTTCGCAACTGTGTCCAGGCAGCGTCGGCTTCGCCGCGGGCGTATTGCAGGCGCTGGTAGGTGTGCTGGCGGAGGGCGCCGACGGCCTCGAGCTCGCGGGCGAGCCTTTCTCGACGTTCGTGGGTGCGATGATGCCGATAGCGGGCGGCGCGCTCGTCGGTGAGGTATTCGCCGGTGATCGCGACGACGGTGTCGATGACGAGTTCACGCCGTGTCGGCTCGACGGTGTCGAGCGGGAATCCGAGTTCGACGTGGAAGCGTCCGGGCTCGCCCAGACACACCGCGGCGGGACCGTGCCCGTGATCGCCGGGCTGGAATCGGACGAGCACCCGCGGGTACCCCAGCAGATTGCCCTCGACCCGCGGACCGAAGAACTGCGCGATGACCATCGGCCGGACCTGCGGTATCGCGTCGACGAATGGGCGGTGTTGGCCCATATCGAGGAGGACCTCACCCGACAGCGGGGCTCTGTCGGCGGCGACGAGGGTATAGGCCGCCGCGAACTCGTTCGCGAACTGGTTGGCACGGGCGTGATTGCTGGGTTCGAAACCTGCTGCGGGCATGGGGGAATCCAGGTCTCTCCTGGTCGACGGGGAATGGTGGCGCGTTCAGCTTGGACGGGCGCGACGGCTGAGTGCTCGGGTGCGCCGATCCATGCGGTCGCTACGGCGGTGCTCGGTCGCGGTGCCGGTGAAGTCGGTGGTGACGATCTCGGTGCGGGGCGGGCGCTGATGCCAGTGCGCGTCGTAGTAGGCGGTGTCGACGCTGCATCCGGGGTCCAGCTCGATGCCCGTCGCCGCAGCGAACCGGCGGTATTCGGCGTCACCGCCGTGCTCGAGCATCTGGTGCTGTCCGCTGTAGCGGAACGGTGCGCAGTTCTGCGGGATCAGGAACACTCCGTACCGTGCGAGGCGGGCGGCGACCGCGATGGCCTGGTATTCGAACCGCGGTCCGCGATAGCCAGCACTGTTGGTGCGGGGTGTGGCGGGTCCGAATGGTGGATTCGCGATCGCGGTGTCGAACAACCCCCACTGATCCCGGGCCAGGTCGAAGATGTCCGCGCACACCCATGTCGCCTCGGGAACGATCTTTCGGCCGATGGCGACGAAGTGGGGGTTGGTCTCGACACAAACCAACTCGCGCACAGACTCTCGACTGGACCCGAGTCCGGGATCGCGGCAGGCGAAGGCGAGGGCTCCGATCCCCGCGCACAGGTCGATGACCCGATCGCCGATGACATCGAGCGACAGGCAGTGCGCCAAACCGACCGGAGTGAAGAACGCCCCGTCGGTCTGCCTGGTCGTCCCGGTAGATTCCTGAAAGTGGGTGAGGACGAACAACTTCTCGTCCTCGGTGAGATCGCGACGGACACCGGCCAGGCCCAGTGCTTCCCGATGCGCGGCGGCCTGAGCGCGGGTGAGTCTGCCCATGGCGGATCGACCTCCGAGAATGTGAGGAGGCCCGACCGCGGTGAGGTCCGGGTCGGGCCGAGGATGGATGGGGAGCGAGATCGGCTTGTCGAGGTGGCCGTTGGGTGCGCGACCGAGCCGCGCAGTGCGCTCTGATCCGATCAGGTGGAGGGATTCCAGGTACGGGCTTCGACGAGACGCCGCACCTGGTTGTGGACCTCTTCGGGCCAGCACAGTGGTGCGGTCACCGCGAACTCCGGCACCGCCAACTCGACAGATTCACCACGCACGCGTCCGGGTTCGCGACGCTCGGCGCGCACCCGGACGCTGGGCGGGTCGCTGACCGGCTGGGGCGGGCTGGTGTGCCAGCCGGGCGGATGTTCCCAGATCGCGGTGTAGTGGACATCGTCGATACGCCAGGACCACGCGTCACTCGAGTGCCAACGATGGTGCTCCACGGTCGTTTTGCCGCCACGGCGTTTCGGGCGCGGTGGCAGCGAGCACGCGTCGGGCTCAGCGAAGACGTCAGGGAAACGCTCGCGAGCCTGTTCCTCGCTCATCAGGGCGGTGATGTCGTGGTAGCGGACCGGATGATCGGCGCCGATCTCACGGGCAACAGTGAGCTTGCCCGCGATGGTGTGCAGATCACCCGCGGGCCGTGAAATATTGACCACCGACACCGATTTCGCGTTCACGCGGGTGATCTGACGCCAGGATTTCCCGCCGAGGCGCACGAAGTCCCCGACCGTGAAATCCTCACGACCCCACCCCGGTGTGAGCCCCTCATCGATCTGGGACTGGCGAACACGCTTCCAGTAGGCGATCTCGCCGTCTCGCTGAGCCACCCGCGCGAGTACCCGCGTGCGATGCTCGCCGGTGGCGGCCTTGGTGGTCTCGACGTGGTGGACCTGTCCGTCGCTGTCGAGGAAGCGGCGACTGTATCCGTCGAGAAGGCGTTGATCGCCGCGCTGATCTGCCTCGAGCACGTCGATGCGATTGGCCACGGCCCGCGGCGAGTACCGGCGCTCGGTCGTGGGTTTCGCCGCCTCGGCACGCTGGTGTGCATGCTCGGCGGCACGATCGGCCAACACCGAACGCCCCCATGCCTTATCGGCGCGATCGAACGCGCGTCGGTGCCGGTGTTCGGAGTAGTGACCGACCTTGATCGGCTCGCCGAAGGGCGGCAACGCTTCGTGGGCCCGCTGGTGTGCCGTCCCTGCCGCGGCGGCTTGGGAGTCGCGTCGTGATGCCTTGTCGACCAGCGCGGAGACCCTGTCGCTCTGACGTTGGGCGCGGGCGGCCTCGGCGTCTTCGACCGCCCGCGCGGTCCGGTCGATGTCGAGCTCGACGGTGTGGTAAGCCTCGCGCAACTGCTTGGCGGTGTAGTCGATGAGGTACTGCTTGGGCTGGCGATCCCGCGAGGACACCACGATCCAGCACCCCAAGCTGCGGGCCCACCGCCAATGCCCGACCACCTTGCGCACCGCCGCCATCACTTCGTAGGTGCCGTCGCCGCGAACGGTGCCCTCAAGCAGGGTGCCGTGCTCGGCGGTGTGGACGATCGTCACTTCGGCCATGACCGGCCTCCTTCCCGTATTCGAGTACGCATGTGTGCATTGATGTGGTGTGTTCTGCCGATGGCAAATCGTTGGTTGGACAGGATCCGTCGAGGTGTCGGGTATTTGACGGCAGCGTGGCCGCTCAGGTCGAGGCCGGGTGCCCATCGCCGCGCCGGGGTGGTCGAGGACGACCCATCGCCGGGCGCCCCGGCGCGCGACGGTTCACCCGAAGCTCCTGGCATGGGTGATACATCGACTGTCCGCCCCGGATTCGTGCCGGGCCCTGCGCACGGCGGGCCCGCAGGAGCACGGTGTTGACCTTGGTGCCCGACGTCGCGAATGCGTCGGCGGGCAGTTCCTCGTGGTCACCGTGCTCGGCGATGAATTCACGCATGGCCCGAAATTTGCGTTCGGTTCGAAAGACATAGTTGCCGGGGGCGATTGCCAACAGCTGCCCGCCCTCGAGCAGAAGGTCCCACGCGGCGTAGAGGTGATCCATCCACACCGTCGGTCGATCCGGTAGAGCGAAGGGCGGGTTCATCACCACCGCTGAGAACATCGGTACCGCGGTCATGGCGAACTGCTCGAAAGTCGCCACCACGACAGTTACCCGCGGATCGCCACCGATTCCGGCGGCCCGCTCGGGATCGGGCTCGACGGCGGTGACCCGCACGTGCGGATTCGCCTCTAGGACCGCACGCACGAGCGCGCCGTCCCCGGCCGAAGGCTCCAGAACATGCGCCCCGACCTCGAGACGAGCGATATCGGAGCCCTCGCTAAGCGACCATCCGTCTGGCTACCGGGTCGGGGGTCGCGAAGTAGGCGTCCAGCACCTGCCGGTCGGTGACAGGAGTCCTGCCGTTCGCGAGGGCCGCCGCGATGACCTCGCCGGGATCGCCGGCGAATACATGGGCTTGATCCCGGCGGCTCCACCTTCCACCCATCGCCTCGACGACCTTGTTCACCTTCTTGTACTCCGCCGAGCTCAGCCGCTTCGGAAGAAGCAGTCTGTTGCCTTCGATACGTGATTGGTCCAGAATCTCCCGCACGAACTCCGAGACCGATCGAGATGTTCTGACGGCCATGTGAGGTCACCTTTCATGTGGCTGGCGCCGAGAAGACGCAGTGGGCTCGGCAGAGCACACACGGTGCGGGAAGCGAGCGACCGGCGCCGCCGGAGGTGAAAAGACTCGCAGCTCGGGTGATGCTGCCTTGCTCCTAGGCTGCCGGTTCGTCGTCGAATCCTCCGACCTCCAGGTACGCGCCGGTCGCGCTCGGTGAGAGCTCGACCAAACTCAGCCCGTCCTCGTCGATCCCGACAAACCCGGCCGGATCCAGGGTGGAAGCCCAGGCCATCAATTCCGATACCGCGAGCATTGAGACCTCCGAGGTGTGGTGCGACGAACTGTGAGTGACAAGCGCTGAACCGAGCGCCGTGGTCCACGTGGACTTGCGCCTGGCGCACCAGCGTTATCCGGTTGACGGTGAACTCGTCGGGCGGACATTCCAACCCGATCCAGGAGAGCGCTGCGGCCGGTGACTGGGCCCCGTCGGTGGGTCCACCGGCTATGCGAGTTGTAGCTGCTGCTGAAACTCGGTCGGTGACCACTGCTCACGGAACGCTTCCGGGCTGAGAAAGCCCAACGACCCGTGGGGTCGGTAACTGTTGTACTCGATCCGCCAGTCCTCGGCAAGAACACGGACCTCGGTCAACGAATGAAACACCTCGCACGACAAGAACTCGTCGCGGAAACGCCCGTTGAACGACTCGCAGATCCCGTTCTGCCACGGCGATCCCGGATCGATGAACGACGCGTCGACACCGGTGAACCGGCACCAATCCCGCATCGCGTGCGCGGTCATCTCCGTGCCGTTGTCCATCCGGATATGGACTGGCCGCCGGCCTGTGTCCGCGATGATCTCATCGAGCACCCCGACCAACTGATCCGACGTGCACGACCGAAATGCTCTGGTAGCCAACGCTTCCCGCGTGAACTCATCGACGATGTTGAGGAACCGGACCTGGCGCCCGTCGACGGTGACATCAACCTGGAAATCCAACGCCCACATCTGATCAGGTGCGGTTGCCCGCAACCGTTGATTGCGGCCTGCCCCGATCCGCCGTTTCTTCCGGACCCGGAATGGTCGTTTCAGACCTTCCTCGCGCCAAAGCCGTTGGGTCCGTTTGTGGTTGGTGACCATGCCCTCGCCGCGGCAAAGTGCGTGGGCTTTGCGCCATCCCCACCGCGGGTGCTTGGCCGAGATCTCGCGTAACCGCGCCCGTAAAGCCCGGTCGAGCTCAGTGATCGTGGGTGGTCGGCGTTGCACTGATCGGGGTTGCCCCACGACCGCGCACGCGCGTCGCTGTGACACCCGAAACCGTTGTTGCAGAAACACGACGGCTCTGCGGCGTCGGTCCGGGCTCAGAAGTTTCCCCGGTTCACTTCCTTGAGCATGTCGATATCGAGGGCTTGCTCGGCGACCATCTTCTTCAGCCGCGCGTTCTCGCGTTCGAGCTCTTTGAGCCGTTTCGCGTCGTCGGACTTCATGCCGCCGTATTGGGCTTGCCAGCGGTGCCAGGAGGCGTCGGAGATCTCGAGGTGTTTACAGACCTCTTCGATCGAGAAGCCCTGCCCGATCAGCTTCTCGCCTTCGCGGAGCTTCCGGATGACCTGCTCGGGGGTGTGTCGTCGTGCCATGGTGTGTTCTCGTCCTCCTGCACCCATTCTGGTGCATCAGAACTCTCACAACCACTGGACCTGCTCAAAGGGATCCAGTCACTTGGAGGCAACGACCTCGACGTGCTGATCGACTACGTGGCGGGCAACGCCGCCTGGAGTTTCCCGGAACTCTCTGACGAAGAGGACGATCGGGCCGCCGCAGTGGCTGCACGTAAATGGAGGGAACAGCTTTCCAGCCTCGACTGCGCACTGTTCAGCCTCCTCAATGACTCTGCAGTCGATGAGGTCGGTATCGAAGAGGCTCTCGACAACGCGCTCGCATCCTCACTCTGGACGCGAAGCGTGGCACGGAGACAAGATGCCGTTCAGATCGCCCTGCGTGCTGGTCTTTCCGCCAGAGCCCGCTTCCTATGGGATCGGACGACGGCAACTCAGCGCCGCAGCTACTTTCTCGCAGGTGTCGGTCTCGAGACTGGGCGCAAGCTCGACGAAAACGCCGACGTGTTGAATCAACATCTGAGAGATGCCGAGCGGAGCATCCTCGACGGTGATGATCACGGAGCCATCGCCGCTATCACTCAGTTCGCTGCGATCGCTCTCACAATCGAACCATTCGCACCACTCAAGCTTTCCGTCGGTTGGGAGGCGACGTTGGCGGGTTGGCTCGAAGGCAAAACCGTTGTGGAGATTGCCGCCGACGACACCTTCGACGCGCTCGAGCTGATCGAGGACACTCTCGCCTACCGATTGCCGTGGGCGATGGAGGCTGTGCGCGTTCGAGCTTCCGCCCATGAAAGTGCTGACGACGCGTGGTTGCTGATCGAGCCAGATCAAGGACATGCGGTGGCGGCGGTTGAAGCGGGAACGCTGAACCGTTCCGCAGCTCTGCTCATGAGAGCTGGTTTCTCCTCTCGGTCAGGTGCAATCGCGGCCGTTCTGTCAGAGAGTGGGCTATTCACCACCTTGGTAGAGCTTCACCTTTGGTTGGGCTCCGCAGACGTGCGTCGACATGCAGACGACGATGACTGGCCAACGCCGTCTACACACGACCTGTGGACCGGGTTCACCAACCGAAGTGTGGCGTCTGGGCAAAAGACATGGACCCACACAGTCGAATACGCGGCAGTTACCTGGTTCGATGACCACCCATCCAGCAGCGCCGCCCCGTATCGAGCCGTCTCCTACGAGGGGCAAACCTTCATCGACATGCCAGATGGGCGACGCGTGGGATTCCTGAACGAGCCGCTCAATCCGAAACGGGCTGGTCTGCTAGAGGTGTCGGGTATTGACTTGAAACTTGCTGGTTTCCTTGGTATTTGAGTGTGGGTGAGTGAGCGGGACCTGCGGCGGGTGTCACCTGCGGCGCAGGAGGTGGTGCGGTTGCGGGTGGTGGCTGCGCTGGAGTCGGGTCTGGTGGGGTCGTATCCGGAGGCGGCGGCGATGTTCGGGGTGTCGTCGCGGTCGGTGGGCACGTGGTGGCGCAAGTACCGCGACATCGGGCGGGAATCGCTTGCCGCGCCGGTGAAGTCGCGAACCGGGCGAGACGAGATGATCAGCGCCGAGGAGCGTGGCGTGTTGTTCCAGGCGATGGCCGATTACACGCCCGAGCAGCTGCTGATCGGCGGGCCGATGTGGACCCGCGCTGCGGTGGTCGACCTGATCAGGATGGTCACCGGAGTAGCGATGACCGAACAAGGCGTGGGGAAATGGCTACGGCGGCACGGGTTGTCCCCGCAGCGACCGGATCGCCGGTCCTATAGGCAGGACCAGGCGCAGGTGAGCGACTGGCTCGAGCGCGATTATCCGGCGCTCGTGGCTCGCGCCCGGGCCGAGAACGCGGTGATCGCGTGGGCCGACCAGTGCGGGCTGCGGTCGGACACCGCGCCGCCGGGCCGCAGTTGGGCGCCGGTCGGGCAGACCCCGATCGTGCGGGTCAACGGGAAGCGGCTGCGGGTGAACATCATGTCCGCCATCGCATCTCGCGGCGCGCTGTGGTTCACGGTGTTCACCGGCAAGTTCACCGCCGAGGTGTTCATCGGCTTCCTCGACCGGCTGGCTCGCCAGGCTTAGCCGGAAGGTGCACGTGATCGCCGACCGGCATCCCGTGCATCGCAGCCGGGCCGTGCGGGCCTGGCTCGCCGACCACGCCGACCGGATCGAGGTGCACTTCATGCCCGGTTACAGCCCCGAGCTGAACCCGGACGAGATCCTGAACGCGGACATCAAACGCCACGTCCATGCCGCCCGCGCCCGTACTACCGACGACCTCGCCCGCGAAACCCGCCGCTTCCTCCGCCGCCGCCAACGTCAGCCCGGCATTGTCCGCGGCTACTTCGGCGCACGACACGTCCGCTACACACGAATCGAGGAAACCGAATAGTTTCGGGTCAATATCTCCGCAGAAAATACCGTTGAGCTCAACTACAGGGGCCCGGCAGATCTATACGGATAAGTACGCGGCAACGCATTGGCCCTGCGACAGCTGATTAGACGGCAAAGCTACACCACCCGTGGCAACTGGGCCATTCACCGAGGAAGCCTGCCACTACGCGACCTGGACCCGGTAGCCATCGTCGATCGGATCCGCCGAGATGTCTATGCCCGCAGCTGCGCTGCTCAGTGACCGCTGGGGGTTCTTGCCAGTCCGGCGATGCTCTGTCGCGAACATCCGCAGCGGGATGAGCGACCGGTTGGCGAAAGCGAACACGTCACTCATCTGGAGCAGTCGCCTAGTCGCCGATGGCTCGGTCGAGGACGGCGGCTGCGGCACGGTGCGGACGACCTCGTGCATGTAGTGCTTCTGGGTCATCGAGGGATCAGTGTGGCCGAGAACATCGGCGGTCACACGGGCCGAGAGTCCGGCGTCGTCGAGGATCGTTGCTACGGCGTGGCGGAAGCTGTGCGGGGTAATGTCCTCGTCGAATCCGAGGGCTTCCCGGACACGTTGCCACGCATGGCCGACGTTCTGCGGGTCGCGCAATGTCCATACCGCCGACGGGAACACCAGATCCAGATCTTCGGACCGAGACTCCGGCGGTGAGGCCAGGCGCCGCGGCGGCCATCGCGGCCTTGCGACGCTTGAGCATCACCACGGCGAAGTCTGGCAACGCCATGGTGCCGGTGTGGTTTTTCGGATCGTTGTCGTCGGTGACACGGACCAGTCCGATGCCCGCGAGGCGGATGACTTTGCCGGTGGGGCGAAGTGTGGACTCGTCGAAGTCGATGTCAGACCACACCAGTCCGAGCATCTGGGAGCGACGTAGGCCGGTTGCGGCGTAGAGGGTGATCACGTCGGCTATGTCGGCGCCCTCGCAGTACGCAGCCACCGTCGGTGGGGTGTAGGCCTTGACCGGTTTGCCCCGCTCCCGTTCGGCCTTGGCCAGTTTGCGTGGACACGGGGTGGTGGAGACTCGCACCGAGGACAAGATGAAGCGCGACTGGTCGACGGTCAGATCGCCTGCGCCGGTGCGTCCCTTGGCTTCGACGTTCTCGGCCATCTTGGCCTCTCGAACCGGGTTGACCTCGAGGGGAGTTCGGCTGCACGCGAACCGGAACATACCCGAGAGCACGTTGCGGGCGGTTCGCATGTTCGACGGTCCTCGGGCGTGGCCGACTTCTTGTAGGAAGGCTTCGATGGTAGAGGTCGTGACTTCGAAAGGCGCCGACCGCCGAAGGCGGTGTCGAAGGTCTTGGCGGCCTCGTCGTAGCGGCTGATGGTCGAGCCGGCGCGGTTGAGGGAGATGAGGTGATCGCGATAGTGCTTCCACAGCTCGAGCACGGTGATCGAATCCGACAGTGTGTCATCGAGATCGACACGGATGTCCGCGGCTGCACTGAGAACGGCGTCGAGGGCACGTTGGCCGGTGCGGTCGGGAAGCGCGCGGCCTTGTGTGTTGAGCTTGATCGGGGAGAAGCGGGTGACGTCTCGGCGCCGACCGGAGCTGTCGCGCACATAGATGCGTGCTTTCCAGTGTCCGGGGCGATCTCGGTGAGCATCGGTTTGCCGGGAACCCCGAGAGGCCGTGGCGGTCTACCCCGTCTCATCGTCGTGCTCCTGTGGTTGGTCGTCGGGGTTCGTCAGGGCGGTTTCGAGTGCGTCGATGTCCCAACGGAATTCCTTTCCGACTCGGATGGGTTTGGGCAGCCATGTGTGCTTGCCTGGTTGGCGGGCCCACCGGCGCAGCACTTCGGGATGGATGCCGATGTGGGCGGCCGCGGACCTGGTGTTGACCCACCGGCGAAGCGTCGGCGGAGGCGGGGTCGAGGCTTCATCGCTCACCGACGTGCCTCCGGTCGTGGTCGACGTGGAGCACGGATGCGCAGTGCTGTACGCGCGGTGTCTGAGGAGGGCTGCAATCGCCGAGAGAATTGCGACTATTGGTGCGGTGTCGGCGGAGGCCGCAGCGCACAGAATTGTGATCACGTGGCGGGGCAGCGCTCAAGACACGGCAACGGTCAGAGCCGGTGCGGCACCGGAAATGCCACAGCAGATGAGCGAAGTCAGCTCGCGACGGCAGCGCTGAAGAATCCTCGCGCCCCGGGATCGGGATGGCAGTCGTATGAAATTTCATCGGACACCTTTCGGCCCGATCAGTGGCTCTTCCCATATACAGGAAAACACAAATTCGGCGATGTTCGCCACCAATTTTCTGCTGGCACCGAGAAATTGGCGCCGATTCAGGCACAGTACGACAAGCCCTCGCCCTGTGAATGATCACAGAGCTCCGACCGGCTCGAGCAGATCGGTCGCCGCTGCGCCGGTCGGATGTCGTTGGTGGCTAGTCGAGTTCGGGTCCGGAGTATTCCTCCGGTGTGGCCGTGAGGAGCTGGACATGGTGAGCGAGCATGCCGTCGGTCAGCGCCAGCTGGTAGGAGACCGGTCTGTGGTTGGCGTCGTAGGCGTGCAACGGGCACTGCGAGTCACGTCCACGGGTGACGTTCACGCTGGCTGCCCATAGTCGTCGAGCATCGCTGATCGGGGCCAGGGTGGAAACGAGCTCTTTTGCCTGCGCTGAACTCCGGTGCCTGCCCAGGGCTGATTTCAGCATCGCGACCGTCAACGAACCCTCCCCTTGGGGGTCGACGATCACGGCTTTGCTGTGACCGCTGAACATCCATATCGACGTCGAGCCGATGTCTTGGATGCCGGGAAAGGCTGTGGTGAGTAAGTCGTTGTGGGCCAACAGGTTCCCAAAGGGGTCGACGAAGGCGGCTGGGATGGTGCGGGCTTGGAGCCGCTCGAGGTTGAGCCTCAGGGACTTCTCGGCCCGGACATAGCTGCGCAATGCGTCGGGAGGTGCGAGCATGATCGGGGGCCCTGCGAGCTCACGCAGGTGGGAGGCCATCGCCTTGTCCAGGCGCCATCCGCTGATGATCCCTTCGAGAGTGTCAGGGGGCGGCTTGGACTCGCCGCGCTCGAAACGTCCCAGATGGACGGCGCTGAAGTTGACCGCTGCGGCGGCTTGGTTCTGGGTGAGTCCGAGATCGTCTCGAATCCACGCGATGGTGGTGCCGAGGTCTGGGATCGAGACCTGTGGTCGTTTGGGGGCACGTCGGCGTTGGCGTCCCTTGTGGGGCCGTGCAATTCGTTCGTTCAATTGTCTCCCCCCGGGAGTTTGTGGTGGACGTCACAGATTGCGTGGTTTGAACGCGATATTGCGATTTCGTGACGAGATCCTTTGTAGCAGAGGTCTATTCATGCGGCAAGTTAGCCAGCCCTGTCCACGCCACGTACGGGCGTGTTCATTAATAGGGTCAGACGCCCGTATCCGGTGAGATGCGGGTCACATCGGGACAGGTCTCTCGCTGGGCGGTAAAGAACATTCTTTGATAGGTCAACGCAAGTTTGCTGCGCAGAACGCATTTCCTTAACTGATCATTTTTTGATGTATCAAAACTTGATCAGTTAAGGCCCTAGCGGACCATGGACTTTCGTGGCTTGGATGGAAGACGCAAGCCAATCTTTGCATTCGAGAAAGGAAATCCCGTGGATCCCATCGTGATCGTCAGCTACATCAACGCCGGGCTGGCGCTGCTGTCCAACGGCCTGGCACTGGCTAAGCAACGTGCTGAATTTGGCCCTGCATCTGCTCTGACGCCTGCACTGTAGGGGCACCGCCCCGGTCGGGCGGCAGCCCGCCCGACCGGGCACACCCGGGCCATCGGCCCGAAATCTTCTGCCGCGCAACGCTCGCGGATCCCGTTCGTTTCCACCCTTCATCGAGAAAGGGTCTCCCCGTCATGCCCGTAAATGGCTCGACCACCCACCAAAGCGCTCCCCGCCGTCACTCTGGAATCGGTTTGGCTCGCCGTAGCAGCACCCTGCTGCTGGCAGCCGCCATCCCTGTCGCGATCGCCGTATCTTCCACGGCCACCGCCCACGCAAGCTCACCAGTCTCCACCGTGGCCGACCAAGGAGGGGTCACCAGCCCAGCCCAACCCGGCACCGAAACACCCACTCCACCACTGCCTCCCGAGCCAGTTCCCGAACCAGACCCAGAGCCGACTCCGCCGGTGTACTACGAACAACCCCAGCAAGTGCGCACCGCACCGACCCGCCCTGCCCCCGAGGTGGACGAGCCGGTAGAGCCGGTGCGAATCGAAGAACTGCACCTGCCCGTTCCGGTGGAGCCGGTCGCGCCGATTACCCCGCCGGAGAACACGATCCGGATAGGGGAGTGGCAGACACCGAGCCCCGACTGGGTTCCGGTGGAAGTGCGCGACACCATCAACAACACCGCAGCAGGCGCCGAAGCGCAGATTGCAACCGCCCTTGACTCCGTCGGTATCCCGGCGGGGCGCTCTGATCGCGTCAGCGGCGCGGTCCTGGCAGGCACGGGACTGGGCGGCGCGGCCGGTGCGACCGTGCTCGGCGCACCCGCGGCGGCGGTCGGCGCGACGGTGGGCGGGCTGATCGGCGGCACAGTCGGCGGGATCGCCGGTGCCGCACTAGGAATCGTGATCCCTGTCCCCATCATCGGACAAGCCACCAGCGGAGTCGCGGGCACCGCCCTCGGTGCTGCGGCCGGAGCCGCGGCAGGTGCGGCGATCCTCGGCGTACCTGCCGGTGCTGTCGGCGCGGCGGTCGGCGGGACGATCGGCGCCGGGTTCGGCGCGGGCGTCGGAGTCGGCCAATGACCACGAGCGCCGCAGGCCATGTCGCCGCTGTCGTCGCCGCGATGGTGGGGGCGGCGGTACTCACCGCCTCCTCACCTGCGGCTCCTGCGGTCGCGGTGCCGATCAATGGGTGCCCGGCCTTGTTCATCCTCGGTGTCCAGGGCACCGGCCAGTCGTCGCCGACCGCGGATCCGCTCGCTGACACCGGTGTCGTCGGATCGCTGATCGGGCCCGTCGCCAATGCGGTGCCAGCCCTCGTCCAGCGGGCTTATATCGGCTACGACGCCGGATTCGGTGGCATCGTCCCCGGTGGCGGCTCTGACCCGTATGTGTCCTCGGTGTCGGGCGCGCGGGCCAATCTCGACTCCGCTGCACGCCACGTCGCGCAGGTGTGCCCGGACACGATGCTCGCCGGGATCGGCTACAGCCAGGGCGCCCAAGCGATGGCGAGCTTCGCACGTGATGTCGGCGCCGGAAACGGGCCCGTTGCGGCGGAGCGCGTCGCGGGGATCGCGTTGTATGCCAACCCCGATCGCGGCGAGCTCGAACCGGTCTTTCCTGGGAGGCCGGGCCAGATCGTGCCCGACCCCGCACCCGGCACGTCGGGAGCTGCGGTTTCGACCGTGCAGGTCCTCGCGGCCCCCGCGGGGGTGCGGGCATCGCCACCACCGACGACGGATACGGAGCACTGGTCGGGCGGGTCGCCGATATTTGCAGCGACGGCGACCTCGCCTGCTCCGCTCCAGGTCAGGCCGCAGTCCTGCGTTTGGGGGCGCAGGTCTTCGCCCAAGCGGACCTGACCAACCCCCTCGCAGCGCTGAACACGCTCGGTGCTGCGCTCTCCGAGGCGCTCGGTGAGGCCTGGAACACCGTGATCCTCAGGGACTTCCAGGTTGGCGCGGGCAGTATCGACTATGCGCCACAGGCGGATTTGGGGCAGCGGCTAGTCGATGCTGGTGACCCCCGCACGTCTGTCACGGATCCCGGTGCGGCAGCTGCGCGATGGAGTGAGATCAGCGCGACGGTCATGGCGAATCCGCTAGTGCTGTTGCCGAGGTTGCTCGCCCAGCTCGGTGGCGCGTGGGGCCAGCTCGCGGCCCAGAACGCCGAGCTGGTCAACCCCGCGACGTGGCTGCGGTTCGCCGACACGGTCGGGCGCCACAACGGCTATGCCTTGACCGGCCAGTTGAACTCGGGCATCGCCTGGATGATCGCCCTCGCACACGACATCGCGGGATCCCGCTCATGACCAGCACCGGGGCGGACGAGTTCCGCGCGAACACCACGATCGGGTTCGACAACCCAGGAGAGATCCTGCGCACCCGCGAGGTCATGGTGCCCCACATCGCCGGTCTCCGGCGCGCCTGGCAGGTGATCTACACAACTAAAACCACTTTCGGTATTCCCGTGGCCGCCTCGGGCATCGTGCTGGAACCGGTTGCGTCCTCCGGTGGCGCGATCGTGGACACCCCGGTGGTGGTGTACTGCCCCACCTTTCACGGTCTGGGTGGTCGATGCGCTCCCTCTGAGCTGCTGGTCGACGGGAACGAACCCGACACGAGCAGTATCGCCGCCGCGCTCGTGCAGGGATGGACGGTCGCGGTGCCCGATGGCGTCGGGCTGGGCATCGACGGCGCTGGTCCACACCATTTCCTGGCCAAGAAGGCAGGCGCCCGGGCGGTGCTGGATCTGGCTCGCGCGGTCGTGTCCCAGCCTGCCGAAGGGAGGATCGAAGCTCCGGTAGCGGTGTGGGGCTACGCAGACGGCGGCCGTGTCGCCGCCGCTGCCGCCGAATACCAGCCCGCCTACGCTCCCGAGCTCGATCTGCGGGCCGTCGCGGCGGGTGCGGTGATCCGCGATCCCGGCGCGTTGATCAACAACCTCGATGGTGGGCCGTGGTCGGGGTTTGCCTTCGCGGGCATGGTCGGCTTGGCGCGGGCCTACTCGCACCTTCCGGTCGATCACCTACTCACCGACGCCGGCATGCGTGCAGTCCAGAGGGCCTCCGAGGCTGACCTGGCCACTTTGCTGGTGGAGTTCTTGCCTCCGCTGGCGGCATGGTGTGAGCGCCCCGACCCCTGGAACGACCCGGTCTGGAACTACATCCTCACCCGCGAAAATCTCGGTAGGAAGACACCGTTGGTGCCGGTGCATCTTTACCACGGGCTGCTCGACGGGCTGGTGCCGATCGAGTCCGGACGCGAACTGTTCGCCGAATACACCTCCCGCGACGTCGCGGTGTCCTGGTCGGAATTCGACGTAACCCACCTCGGCGCAGCCGACCTCGGAGTCCCCGACGTGTTGACCACCTTCAGGGCGGGATTCGCCCGACCACCACGCCATCAAGGCCCCAACCCGACCAACTGACGCGCCTGCCCGCGCCACCCCCTCCGGCGCGGGCAGGCCGAGCCCGCTGTCTCGACACCGAAAGGAAGCCGAATCCGATGAACCACAACACAACTCAGCGCAGAGCCTGCGCGATCGCGGCCGCATGGCTGACAGTGACGGTCATCGGCGCGGCACCAGCCCTGGCCGAGCCCACCACCAGCGCACCTCGCCCGTCGACGACATCGGGCGAACCTGCAACCTCGGCCTGTCCTGCCCTGTACGTGCTGGGCGTGCAGAGCGGTGAGGAGGGCGCCGCCACCACCGTCGAGACCGGCGACACAGGGGTGCTGGGCCAGGCCTTCGGGCGGATGGTCACCAAATCAGGCACGGTGGTCGAGCGGTCCTACATCGTCGTCGGAGACGACGTGAACACGGCGAACTACCCCGCGGCGGTGACCGCAGCGGCCGATCAGATCGAACAACGCGCCGGTGAGGTGATCGACCGGTGTCCATCGACCCAGATCGCGGTCGCCGGCTACGCCCAAGGCGCCGCTGCGGCAGCAGTTTTCGCCGAAAGGGCCGGGGGAGACCGGTCACGAGTCCCCGCGGAGAAGGTCGCGGGGATCGCGTTGCTGGCCAACCCTTCACGACGAGCCGCAACTGGTTCTCTGCCCGGCACCGACAAAGCGGAAGTTCCGTCCGCTCCAATCGGTACGGACGGCACCGCGGTGTCGAAGGTCAAGCTGACCAACATCGGATTGTCTGGCGCCGGGATCGCCGCCAGCCCTATACCGACCAGCTACGGCTCGCTGGTCGGCCGTGTAGCTGATCTGTGTGTGGCTGGTGACGCCACCTGCGATGTTCAGTCCGCGAGCCCGCTGCTGACCGCGGTCAACAACATCACCGGACAAACCGAGGGCAAGGACCCGGTCGCCGCGATCGCCACCGTCGCCCAAGCGCTGGCCTCCACCGCATTCACCACCGCGGTCGGCGTCGTCAACGACGACATCACCGGCACCAGCCTGGACCAGCTCTCCTACACACCGAACCAAACTCTCGGCCAGCGCATCGCGACCGCATCCTCACCGACTGCCACCACAACCACCGAATCCGACGCCCTGTCAGCGCTGTTCAAGATCGGCACGATCGGCTTGAGCGCCGTGGTGTCGGTGGCACAGAAGGTCTTCACCGCCACGACCATCGCCGAACTTGCCGCTGTCGGGCTGTCCAACCCCGCCGCCGCGGTCGCGGTGCTCGGCACGAAAGTCGCTGAGGCGGCGGTGGATCTGGCGCCACCCCAGTCGATCAGTAGCTGGGTCAACGCGGCGTTCGAGGCGATCACCTCCACGATCACCGACCCCCACGACCTATACACGACCTCAGCGACCGCCCAATACAGCAACTCCACCGGGCGACGCAGCAGCTACAGCACCGTCTCGGTGACGACCAGCGGCGACACCCCACTGGCCGCGACCACCGCCTGGTTCACCGCCATCGCCCACGACCTCGCCTCCACAGACACGCCATCGAAGCAGTCGACGACGTCGAGCAGCACGACGGATTCCAGCCCACACCCAGTCCCGTCCGCAACAAAAACCCCTGCCACGCAACCCGGTTTGCCTGCGGCACCGACCAGTCCGGCGGTGGCACACCCCTAGACCCCTTCGGAGCACGACGGGGGGCACTCGTCATCCCCCTGATCAGTGGCTCTTTCCAGCGGCGTGCTCCGAAGGGCCCCAACCACCACCCAACCAATCGAGGAGGTGAACAACATGCCCACCGACGACCTGAGCCCCCACCATGGTGCCGCCTGGCTACACAAACCCGACAGCCCAGAACCACATTCAGACGACCCCCAGCGAGTCGACCCACACGTCGACAGCCAAGCAGGACAGCACAACCGGGGGCCTGCGCACCGCTTCCGCATCGTCGCGATCAGCGCGGCTGTCTTGAGCGTTGTCACCGGATTGGCTGCGGCCCTCGCGGTGAGCATGTCGGGCGAAAGCCGGGACCGTGCCGCCACCTCCCCGACCACCTCGGCCCCGCCGACGGGCACCACCACCACCTCTGTCGTAGTTGCCACAGAGCGGGCCTGTGCAGGGTTGACCGCTCAGACCGTGACGGCCGGTGCCGGTGATACCGCGACCGTCGCGGGCGTGATCGCGGCGTTCGAACACGCCTACTACGTGACCCGCAGTGCTGAACAAGTCCTGCGGTTGACGAGTCCGCAGGCTGGGCTCGCACACGAACCGCTGGCCGCCGCGATCACCGCGCTGCCGATCGGCACCACCCACTGTGTCGGCGTCACCTCCATCGCGGAGAACACCGCCGAGGTCCACCTGGTGGAACTGCATCCCGACGGCCGCCGCTTCGACTACCTGCAGGTGATCAACGTATCCGCCGTCGCCCCCGCCGGATTGGTCATCACCAACATTCAGAAGCGAGGCAGCTGATGCATGCCTTGACCTTGCGCCAGCACCCCCTCGCTGGGATCGGTGGTCGCCGTTTGGATCCGGCCACTGTGAGCGCTCCAGATCGCGTCGCCAGTATCCGGACCGAGCCCCTGCCGACGACCCGAGCGCATCCACCGGTGGTCGCGATTGTCGGCGCGCACGGCGGAGCCGGCACCTCGACGCTCGCTCGGTGGTGGGCGCCAGCGGCGGACTGTGGGCAGTCCTGGCCTGGGTCGGCGCAGACGACGCAGCGGGTCGTCGTGGCGGCGCGGCTGTGTCTGCCGGGGTTGGTCGCGTGTGCAGATCGACTACGTGAATGGCATGTCGGTACCGCTCCTGGCGGTGTCGAGATCGTCGGTGTCGTACTCAGTGCTGCCCGGCCGGGGCGAGTACCGGCGCCGGTACGCCGTTATCGCGCCGTGGTCGAGGACCTGGCCGAACAGGTGTGGGACATCGGCTGGCATGACGAGCTCATCGAACGTGAACTGGCCGAGCTCGCCGAGTTCAGCCCGTTCGACCCAGTCCCGCAACGGCGCGCCCGCCTGACTCAAGCGGTGCCCCTCGATGTTCATCACGTCGGCAGCGAGCTCATCGACGCTCTCGCGCGCACAGCGAAAAACCCTATCGAACAACAGGATTCGGAGAGATAACCATGTCCGTTCTATCCGTGGTGGGTGACAGCGTGTCTGTGCTGGCCCAAGAGATCAAGGTCAACCCGACCATCCCGCCGGGCGGAGACAAACTGACCAATCTGGTGGGGTACTTGTCGTGGCTGGTCATCTTGGCCGGGGTCGCAGCGCTGATCTATGCCGGTGGCAAGTTCGGGTGGGAGCGCTGGCACGGCGGCGCGGTCGAATCCCCCAAGATCGTGTTCGCGGCCATGGTCGGCGGCATCATCGCGACCTCCGCTTCTACGCCATCATGAACGCCGCCGTCACCGGAGGTTCCTGACATGCAGGCACCTCAGTTCAGCCACGAATCCCCCAGCAGCGCACCAGATCCGCGCACCGTGACTATCACCGCGGCCGACGGCACAGCGTTGACGGCGACCCGCTTCGGGAAACCGGACGCCGTTTTGACCGTCGTCTACCTGCCCGCACCGCTGGCCAGCGCAGCGCACTTCTCGCCCATGATCGCGCTGATCGCCAGACATTTCAGCGCAGACATCGCGCAGTTGGTCTACGACCAGCGGGGCCACGGCAACGACCTGCCGCTGCGTCCGGGCCGGGCGGGGATGGCCCAACTGGTCGAGGACCTGAACACGGTGATCTCCCACATCGATGGTCGTGTGGTGTTGGTGGTGCATTCGCTGGCAGCGATTGTGCTGCAGGAGTGGCTCTACCGCCATCGACGAGACGAGACCCGCATCGTGGCGATCGTGGCGATCGCACCGGTCACCGAACTTCCAGACCACGCTGGGACGCTGACGGCACGCTCGACGGGGCTGCCCGCCGAGACGGCACCCGTCTCATCCACGAACTTTCCACGGCGCTGGGTGAGCACCGCCTTCGTACCGAGGCCGAGATCGAATCCGCCCGCCGCATCTTGCGTGCGTATCGGCGATGCAGGGCCGACCTGTCAGCAGTCGAAGACCTCCTGCGCGCAACGCCGACCTGGATCGTGGCCGGGCGAGCGGACCCGGTGGCTGTTTACGAGCGGGTCAAGGTGCAGGCCGAGACTGTGTGGGCCGAGATGAGCAGCGTGCGCGACGGCAGGCATGACCTCGCCCGTGCCTTTCCTTGGCTGCCAGCTGCGGCGGTGTCATCCGCGATCCAGGTCGCCCGCGACGCCGACAGGTTCGGGGGCGGCTGGTGATCGCCGAACCGCTGCCCGCGCAGGTGTTGGCGCCGCTGACACAGCTGGTGAATTGGCTGGCCTGGTTCGTGCTGCTGCTGTGCGTGGGACGCGCGACCTTCGTCGGCGGCCAACTCGCCCTCCGGATCTACCGAGAAGAAGCGATCGAAGGCTTCATCGGATCCCTCGCCGCCGCCGCACTCCTCGGCTCGGCCAGTGCCCTGGCAATCGCCATCCTTCCCACCTGAAAACACAGGACATCCCTATGTCACAGAAACTTTCGGCACGCGCCCACCGGACGATCACCGTGTGGATCGTGCTCGCCATGGCGGCCATCGCCGCCACGGGCTGTGGTGACACCGACGCCGACGAGGACCCGCGCGCACCTGCCACCACCGACGCTGCACAGCTGATCCCGAGTGGGCTGAGCTGGCGGACCTACCAAGGCATCGACCTGCCGATCGCAGTGCAAGGTCCCCGCGTGATCGATGGTGTGGTCGCCACGGACTGTGACCGGTCCCCGGTCGGAGCCGCTCTGGCCGCGATCCACGCGACCGTGCGCATGTCGGTCGCACCGGACGGTCAGTGGGCCTCGGTCGGGCAACGAATGATCGCCCCTGGCCGAGGACGCGACACCTGGGCGACAGCTCGCGCCCAGATCTCGATCACCACCCCGGCCACCGACATGGTGCCCAGGATCCTCGGCTACCTCGTCACGGCCTACGCCGACACCGAAGCGCAGGTCCAGACCTACTCGACCTATCCGGACCGCTCGATCACCCGCAACACCGCCACCGTCATCTGGGCCACCGACGGGTGGCGACTGCGACTGCCCGACACCGTCACCGAAAGCCCGGTCACCGCAGTGGATTCGGTGCCCAACGACATGGTCGCCCTGCCGAAACCGTGAGGACCAACTCTGATGCGTTCGACTCGAACCCTGCTCCTTGTGCTCAGCATCATCGCCGCTGTGGTGATCGTCGTGTTCGTCCTGACCGTCACCGGCGACGACCAGCCTGACACCGCCCAACCCTCAGTGCAGAGCGGACAGCCCACGACGACCGCCACGCCGCCGCCGACACCGTCATCAGCGCGTCCGCCAACAGTCGACATGTTCGGCAACCGTCTCGAAGTCCCAGTTGAGGAAGCCGGTGCGGCGCTGCCGCAGATCGCCGAGGATCGGATCGAAGCGACGCGATCGGATTTCCTGACCGCGGCACCGGCTCGATTGCAGTGGCAGCGAATCTGGGACGGCGCGGCCGTGCCGGTCTCAGGCAGCGACGGCCCCGCACGCATCGACGCCGGTGTGGCGGAAGGATTCGCCCACACACCCCAAGGTGCTGCATTGGCGGCGATGGACGCGATCGGGCGGGTCTACGCCGCACCGGAACCGATCTGGCGAAATGTAGTTCGGGACCGCTTTTACGGTGGCGGCGATACGTTGATCGACCAGTTCGCCCGTTCCCGGGCCAGCGCCCCGGATATGGCTCGCTACGTCACCGTCCCCGAAGGGGTGCGGGTACAGCCCGGCTACCGCGATGACCTAGCCGTGGTTCAGCTCGCGGTCCGTTCCACGAGCGGGTACGCGATCGCGACCTGGCCCATGGTCTGGGTCGAGGGCGATTGGCGCATCCGCACTCCCGACGACATTGAAACTCTCTGGCGCCCAGCCACACCCACCGCCTCAACGGCTGGATTCGGCCGCTGGAGGCAGTCGTGACCAGCATCCTCGCCGCGCCGGTCGCACCGGGAGATGGTGTCCACGCCCAACTCCCCGATCTCGCCTGTGTCGCGGTGCCCGGGATAAAGGAAGCGTGCCAACTCGCAGATGCGGCAGGGGGCGTGGCTGAGATGGCGAGCGACTCGGTGATCGGCGGCATCGCAGCCGATCTCATCGACAGCCTCGTGACGGCGCTGCGGTTGGTGATGGCCTGGTGGACGACCTTTCCGTCGCCGGAACTAACCACCTCCCAGGGCCAGCCCGCCCCGGTACTCGCCCAGATCCGCGAATACACCAGCGGCCTGCAGGTGGTGCTGTTGACGGCCGGGATCATATTCGCGGCCGCACGTCTGGCATTGGCCAAGCGGGGTGCCGCGGCGGGGGAAGCTCAGGAGAGCTTTCTGATGTTGGCGCGGGCAACGTTCGGCGCGATGACGTTCGGTGTGTTGATCACCGTCGCGACTACGGCTGGCGACGAGTTCGCATCATGGGTTGTCTTCGACGCGGCCCGCGGTGACCTCGATACCGCCGTCGGTCGCATCGCCGATCCGCGGATCACGGGCAACCTCGGCTCCGGAATCCTGCTCGTTCTCAGCGTGCTCGGCTTGATCAGCTTGTTGGTTCAGCTGGTCATGCTGGTGGTTCGACAGGCTCTGCTGGTTGTGGTTGTCGCGGTGATTCCGATGGCGGCAGCAGCGTCGGGGACCGGGCCCGGTTCGCAAGCCTACAAGCGCCTGGTGGCGTGGTCGCTGGCGTTCGTGCTGTGGAAGCCGGTCGGAGCGTTGGTCTATGCGATCGCGTTCACCGTCACCGGCAGTGGTGACGAACCAGATCCCCAGATGATCTTGCTGGGGGTGATCTTGATGGTGATGAGCGTGATCGTGCTACCAGCGCTGATCCGCTTGATCGCACCAGCGGCATCCACGCTCGGAGGCGGAGGCGGAGCGGCATCAGCGCTGGCCGGCGCTGGCGCGGGTATCGCCATGTCGGCTGTCGGCAGCGGCGGATCGCAGGCCAGAAAGATGTCTGAGGCTCAAAACTCTGGTCCATCGGCCGGATCATCGAGCCGGGCAGGCTCACCGCCTTCTGGGCCGAGTGGCGCTGGTGGGGCGCGGCCGATGGCAGCGAGTTCGGGATCGCCGTCTGGCGGGACAGGCTCGGCGCCGGGTGGCGGCGGGTCTGTGTCAGCAGGTCCGGTTGGGGGTGGTTCGCGTGCTGGCGGGGCTTCTGCCGCGGGTGCCGGTGGTTCGGGCAATGCGGCCGCTGCCGGTGCGATGGGCGCGGGCCCTGCGGGGGCGGCGATGTTAGGCGCCCAACTCGCAGGCGGCGCGCTGCGAGGCACTGCTTCGGCCGCTCAAAGCTCTATTCCGGAGTCGTCGCCACAGATGGATCCCGATGCACTCGGTCCCGGGGAGGTCCGGCGATGAGCACACGGATGTATGGGCGCTGGGAGCAGCCGCGCTCAGCCGGGTTCTTCGGCCTGACCTGGGGCGTTTCGCTGCTCGGTCTCGGCTTGATCATCACGGTGATGGTGTCGTTCATGATCACCCGCTCGCTGGAATTCGCAGGCGCTGTCCTGCTCGGTGCGGCAGTGGTGTTCGTCCCGCTGGCGGTGACGCGCAACGGGCGCACCGGTTGGGAACTGTTGCTGCTTCGGGTTCAGTTCGCTCGCGCTCGTTCTCGCGGCGAGCTGACCTACCGGTCCGGGCGGTTCTCCCGGCTTCCGGGTTTGGCGAAACTGCCTGGGTTGCTGGCTGATTCGCGCTTGACCGAGTACGAGACGTCGGGTGGGAAGCGGTTCGCGATGCTGCATATCCGGCGTAGCGATCACTACACGGTGATCGTGCGGGTGATCCCGCGCGGCAAGGAACTCGTTGACCAGGCCCAAATCGATTCCTGGGTTGATGGATTCGGTCAGTTCCTGGCCTCGCAAAGCCGTGGTGGAGAAGTCGTCGCGGTGACTGCGGTGTTGGACAACACCGTCGAGACCAGGTTGAAGCAAACTCGGGAAGTCGCCCGGCTGATCCGACCGAACGCCCCTGACTTCGCCAAGTCGGTGATGAGGGAAGCCGCCGCTGACAGCGGTGGGGTCGGGGTGCGGATCGAAGCTCGTATCGCGATCACCTACCGAGCGATCGGCAAAGGCCGCATCCGCCGTGACCAAGCCGAGCAAGCCCGCGAGATCGGGCAACGACTGCAATCGGTGCTATCGCAGCTCGCCCGCGCTTACCTACCCGCCACACCCCTATATGCGTGGGAAGTACTGGGCCTGGTCCGGAGCCGATTCGACCTCGCCTCCCAACGCGATGTCGAGGCGGCCGGGGCGCAGATCGTGGAGTCGCAGTCGTGGGATTCGGTCGGACCGCTCGCCCATCATGATCGGTGGGATCACTACGTCCACGACGGCGCCCGCTCGATCACCTGGGAAATGGACGGTGCACCCCGCGGGGCGGTGATGGAAACCGTCCTCGAAGAGCTGTTGCGTCCACGCCCGGATATCCCGCGCAAACGGGTCGCGATCGTCTACCGCCTGCATTCAGCCGCTGAAGCGACGTCGTTGGTGGACTCGGACTTCCGCGACGCGGTCGCCGCCGAACAAACCGAACGAGGGATCTCATCGGCGGCGGCGCGGATCCGGGTCGGGAACACCTCGGCCGCGCGGGAGGAGCAAGCGCGCGGGGCGGGGTTGACCCGGTTCGGGGTGTTGGTGACGGTGACCGATCACCTCGATGCAGACCTGCCCGGAATCGAAGCGTCGGTCAAAGGGATGGCGGCGGCGTCGCGGTTGACGGTGCGCCGCTGCTACGGCTACCAGGCCGCGGGGTTCGCTGCCTCCCTCGGGATCGGGCTGATCTTGCCTGAACACGCTTCCATCTCCGATCGGGTGTCGGGATGAACGCGCGCGCGGGGAGCTTCCGTCGCCGAGGCAAGCCCGCGAAAACCGAGATCGTCGAGGGCATCAGGATCCTGACCACCCTCCATCGTGGTCAGGTCGAGATGACGGCCCTGACCAGGGGTGGCCTGCGCGGTTGGCGGGCACGAATGATGCTCTCGAAGCGATGACCATCGACGTGCGACCGCAGCGCGCCGCCGCGACGGCGCCGCCGGTGACGGGTTCGACCTCACCGCCTCCGGCGTTCACCGACCGCGGCTATACCGGTGCGGGCGGTGGCCGGGCGTCGGTGGTCCCGCGTACCCCGGAGTGGCGTGCGACGACCGTGCAGGTGGCTGGGTTGTGGCCGTTCTGCGTCGGCGCGAGCGCCCCGACCGCGGGGGTGCCGGTAGGTAGCCACTACATCACCGGCGCCCCGGTGCATTTCGACCCGATGTCGTGGTTTCTGCGGGGGTTCATCACCGCGCCGATCGCGTTCGTGTTGGCGCTCAACGGCTTCGGCAAGTCCTCGCTGATCCGACGCATCGTCGCGGGTGCGGTTGCGGCGGGGGAGACCGTGCTGTGCATGGGCGACACCAAAGGCGAATACCGCGACCTGGTCGAGCGCCTGGGTGGGCAGGTCGTCGATGTCGGCTACGGCCACGGGACCATCAACCCCTCGATGTCGGCGCCTTGGGCGCCACCATCGACCGGCTTCCCGATGCCGATCAGCGTCGCCAGGTTATGGCGCGGGTCGAAGCGGGCCAGATCAACATCGTCGCCGGGCTGATCGAACTCGTGCGCGGCGCCCGGGTCGAAGACTACGAGGAAGTCTTACTCGCCGCCGGTCTGCGCGAGCTCTACAGCCCGGCAGGTGGTTTCACCCACCAGAACCCGCCACTGCTGGAGAACCTGCTCGCGGTGATCTCGCCGGAGGCGAGCGGTTGCGCGCATTCGCTGAAGAAGACGACGAAATCTCCTACCGGGCCGCTACGAAGACGTTGCGTCGGTCGATGCGTGCCCTGGTCGAAGGACCGTTCGGGGCGATCTTCAACGGACCCACCTCGACCCGGCTGGATCTGTCGAGTCCCGCGATCTGCATCGACATCTCCCGTATCCCCGAAGGCGACACCAAACTGCTGGCAGCGGTCTTGATGACCTGTTGGTCGGACGGGTTCGGCGCGGTCGCCGCCGCCCACGCCCTCGCCGACGCGGGCCTGGCCCCGGCACGGACGTTCGAAGTCGTGATGGACGAGATCTGGCGTGTGCTCGGCGTCGGTGAATTCATGGTCGACCGCGTCGACGCGCTGACCCGACTCAACCGGCCCTTGGCCACCGGGCTGATCATGTGTTCCCACACCATCAAAGACCTCGCCGCCTTCGACTCCCCAGCCGCACAAGCCAAAGCGCTCGGGTTCTTCGAACGCGCCCGCGCGAAGATCATCGGCCCGGTCGGGCCCGAAGAAGCCAACCGCATCGCCGCGGTGGCCGGGATGACCGACACCGAGAAATTGTTGGTCACCTCCTGGGCGGCGCCGCGCCCACCCAGCGACGACGACCTCGATACCTCGCGACGCGAAATACCGCCGGGCACAGGGTGCTACCTGCTCAAGACCGGTGAAGCCGAAGAGCCTGGCATCCCGTTCCGGATGGTGTTCACCCCCACCGAACGCGACTCCGATATCCACAACACCAACCGCCGCTTCGACAACCTCGGCCACACCTCCGGTGGGGCGGTGAATCCGCGATGAGCACCGTCGAACCCGGTCGTCAGCGAAACCCCATCCCGAGCTCGCACACCCACGAGACCCACAGTCACCCGGTGGTGTCGCGATGAGTAGTGCCGCTCGGGCAACGGTCGCGGTCGTGGGCGCGGTCCTGATGCTGCTTGGGCTGCTGCTGTTCGCGGGCGTTGTCGAGGAGGGGGGGGTTGCGCGCCGTCGGCGGTGCAGAGCGGGGCGGCCTCGGCGACCGGTGACGCGAGGACGATGCCGATGGCCGAGGGCAGCTACACCTTGACCTCGGGTTTCGGGATGCGTTGGGGCACAAACCATCAGGGCCAAGACTTCGCCGCCGCGTCCAAGACTCCCATCTACGCGGTCGCCGACGGACTCGTCGTGCGGGTCGGAGCTGCCAGCGGGTTCGGGATCTGGGTGGTCATCGACCACAACATCGACGGCGAAACCGTGTCCTCGGTCTACGGTCACATGTTCGCCGACGACGTCCGTGTCGAACAAGGCCAGAACGTGCGTATCGGTCAACTGATCGCCGGCTGTCGGCTACAACGGTCAAACCGTCCCCCCAGGCCCGGACGGGGCGCACCTGCATCTCGAAATCTGGACCGAAGGAGGACGATTCGGCGGCGGTACGGCCATCGACCCGATGCCGTGGCTGCTCCATGGAAATGCAGACCAGTCGACCAGTGTCGCGACATCGAGCGCGGTGTCGCCGCCGACGACATCAGTCAGCGATGCTCCCGTAGCTGGCGCCGGTGCGGCGGCAGGCTCCGAGCTGCCCGAAATGCCTGCGTCGATCGGCTTGGAGCGTGGGTTGCAGGTCGACTCGATCCGTTTGGCACGCACGATCGTTCAACGGTTCCCTCAGGTGCAGAAGATCTATGGGCAGCGTGGGGATGATCTGCCCGATCACCCCAGTGGCCGGGCGATCGACATCATGATCCCTGACCCGACATCCGGGGACGGCAATGCCCTCGGTGATCAGATCGCCGCATTTCGTTCTCACCAACTCCGTTGCACTGCGGATCGACTATTTGATCTGGCGCCAGACCTACCGTGCGGCCAGCGGCGAGTCCAACCTGATGGAAGACCGGGGCGGGGCCACCGCCAATCACATGGACCATGTCCACGTGACCACCCTGGGCGGGGGATACCCAGACGGCTCACCGATCGGCTCCGTCGCGACCAACCCACCCGGCACCAGCACAGCGTCGACGTGTGGATCCAGTGGCGGAGAGGCCGATCTCGCGCCAAACACTGTCCCCGCCGACTTGGAACCGTGGTATCGGCTGGGTGGCACCGTATGCCCGCAAATCAGCGCGTCGCTGCTCGCTGCCCAGGGCAAACAAGAATCCGGGTACCGGCGCGGGCTGACATCGTCGGCTGGTGCGCAAGGTCTGGCGCAGTTTCTGCCCGGCACCGCGACCGCTCTCGCCTCCGACGGGCAGCCGTATGTGATCGACGCCGACAGCAGCGGCGTCGCCAGCGTGTGGGACGACGGCGACGCGATCATCGGCCAAGCCCGCTACCTGTGCGACATCGCCGACCACGTCGATGCCTGGATCGAGCAGGGCAAAGTCGTCGCCCCCAACGGTGCCGTCGAGCTCTACCTCGCCGGCTACAACGCGGGCGAATACGCCGTGCTGCGCTCGGGTGGATTTCCCACGGGTTCACCGGATTACGAAGTTCAGACCCGCCCGTATGTGGCCAGCATTCTCGCGATGGCCACCCAGATGTCGACGACGATGAGCTGAGGACACCATGGTGAACCGTCTACCTCTGTGGGCTGTGACCCTCGGTGTCGCGGCCGTCCTGATTGTGCTCGCCACGGTGCTGGTGGTCGGCGCGCAGAACAGTGAGCCCGTGCCCGGTACGCACACACCGGGTACCGCCCACGTGGAGGGGCCGGATCCCTCGGCTGCCGACGCCCGGACCGCCACCCACATGGGTTTGGCGGCCATGTTCTCCTGGCAACCACGCACCGACCCCAGCCCCGGCACCGGATTGACCCGCGCCGCACCGTGGCTGACCGGCGAACTGGCTGCCGCAGCGAACAGTGGTGTCGCGAGCGGATCGGCACCGCTGCCGGAATGGGCGCGATGGCGCGACAGCAACGACATCGTCACCGCCCTGGTCGACGCCGAGCAGACGAAAACCGACATCGCCGGGACGACGGTCGCGGCGTCGGTGACCCAGCAGGTACTCCACAGAGACGGCTCCACCACCCTCTACCGGCGGCTGCACGTCACCGCCACGGTGACAGAGACGTCGCAGGGGTGGCGGATGTCGAGCTATCGCATCAACTCGGTGACCGGCCATGGCTGACACCACCCAACCACTGAGCCCGCCAGCCCGGTGCTGGCCGCGTCGCCGGAGAACAACCCCGGCAGTACACCTCCGATGCTCGTGCATCGACGGATGGCGGCGGCGATCCAGAACGTCACCGTCGATCTGATGCTGCTGGCGCGGGAACCACACAGCCGCATCCAGACTTTCCGGGATCTCTCGATCGCTGGGCGGGTCCTCAACGAACAGGTTGCGGCGATCGGGGTGCCCGCCAACTGGATCGACTTTGGACGACAAGCTGATCAGGAAGGTCGAAAAGCGACCGGGACTTCCTCGTTGCCTCCTCGCCGTCCGGTCTCGCGGTCGCTGCTGATCGCTCAGCTACACCACCAGGCCGACACACTGTGGACCATGGCCGCCGTGGGCCCGGTCCGGCGCGACCGCGGCCCGGTGAGCGCACCGGCAGCGCAGAAGCTGGGTGAGCATCTGCGGTTGCAGTGGTTGCGGGTGGCGATGGTCGCCACCGCCATCAATCTCACCGAAGCCGAAACCCGTGGCTGGTGGGCCACCGATCCGACCCACTGCCACTCACGCCAGGCCCAGATTCAGCAACAGTCGGTACCCGATCAGGGGCGTCAATGGCGTGAGCTCACCCACTTTGCGAGCGTGCGTGAAGCACGGGTCCGTGTCGCGGCGATGCGCATGGTCGGCATCGACCTCACAGCCAGTGCCCCACATCAACTACCACCTGCCCCGCATCTGCTCGAGGCTACTGCCGAGAACGCCTGGCACACCGCATCTCTGGAATCCGAAGGCGTGGGAGGTGCACGCATCGGCGCCGCGATCGCCGCCACCGGTATCGACGACGCCCACAGCATCGCAGACGGCGACACCCACGACCTGCCGCCTCCGACCAGGTCAGCGCAACACCACGTCGAACCGGATTTCTTACCCGATTGCTTCGAGGAGAGCTCCATGACAACCCATCCCACTACCCCTGGCCCGTCAGCGCCGATCACACCCGAAGACATGGTCCGCGACCGGTTGACCGACCTGTGGACCTTTGCGACTACAGAGGAATTCGACAGCCTCGCCACCGAATACGGGTTCACGACCGAAGAAATGTCGCTGCGCTACGTCGTGGCATTGTTGGATGTCGCAGGTATCGACTACCAGGGTCTGCGACAGACCGAAATCCTGTGGGCAAACTCAGGTGCCAACCTCGTGCGCAAGGCCGCGACGGGCCCGGCACTGACAGTGTGGTCGGCGGCGACCCTGCAGGCGTTCACCGTCTGCGCCCCGTCCGGTCGCATGATCTGGCACGAACGCTTCGGCACCGCCATGGTCGATGGTGTCGACGCGGCGACGGTGTCGGCAGAGAAGGCGATCGAGTTGGCCGCTCACGCTTTGCGTGAGTGGGGCGCCGAAGCCGGTGTCTTGCGGTTGAACCTGGCCCGCAGTCGCGGCCTGGACTTCGATCGGCTGCGCCGCATCGCCGCCACCGAGGGCCTGGTCCTCGATATCGCGACCGTCGCGGTCCGCAACTCGGCCGCCGAACAATGCATCGCGCCCGAACGGGTCGTTTGGCGGACGGTCGACCTGCGCGAGCTCTGGCAGAGCGCGTCATGAAACCCGCTGTGTTCGCGACTACCGCCGCAGTGGTCTTGGCGGTAACGGCGGCGAGTGGGTGCTCGACCGCGGATACGCCGGTGGTCGAACCGGTCTGCAGCGCGGAGGCCTTTCCGCCACCACACTCCGAGGTCTGGCCCTGCTCGGCATCGGATGTTCTGCGGGCCGCGGTGACCACGTTGTATCAACTGGACCCGGTGGTCGGGCTGGATGCGCGGTCGATGTTCGAGGCCACACGACCGCTGATGCGGGCCGCGTACTCGACCGACACTCGCGTGGGGACATCGCTCTGGTCGCCGATCACCGTCGCCTCGTGGCAGGACTGGGTCGAGCACCACGTGCCATTGCGGACCGAGGTTCGTCTCACCGGTGACGACCACCCGCCCGATACCGCGACCTCGTCGAGCCGGGTCCTGACAGTCACCCTGACCCCGGCCGAGCGCACACCGATCGCGTTCTCGGTGTACGCGAGATCGACGCGCCAAGGCCCGGAACGCGCGTGGCTGCTCGCCGAAATGCTGGTGCTGTGATGAACGGCGATCCGGTCGAAGAAGGTGGCCAAGCTGTCCGTCAAGGATTCCTGCAAGCGCTGCAGACCGCCCACACCACCAACGCACTGTTCCGCAGCAGAGGAGGGGAATCGCGCTCACGCGCCGAATCCGAGCAGCGATCCGCGATCGAAGCGGCCAAGAACCAACGGTCGTGGATCGAGCACCAGGCCAGGCTCGGAAATCTGGGGTCGGAGCGAGCGCTGAGCATGGCCAAGATCGACGAGGTCCGCGCACGCATCGCCAACGCAGCACAGATCACCGAGGTCGACCTCCGCCACAAAGAAGGCCAAATCACCCGCGCCGAAACAGATCTCGCACGACGCGAACACGATGGTGCGCTCTCTCGAAGACAGAGCAAGGAGCTACATACCGAACGCATCGCTGCAGCTACACCAACCGCGAAACCCGCGACGTGGAGCTGCACAAACTCGATTTCGAGCTCAAGAAACTGATGATCGAGATCCGGCGGCGTGCGGCTGGATTCACCGACACCTTGCACCACTCGGATGAACGAACCGGTGCAGGACAGGCAGCGGCGGCCCAGTTCGCCGCCGCAGACGCCACGCGCGACCTTCCCCGGACGCCGAAGCCGCGGCCCAAGCCTACGAAGAACGGTTCATCGACGACACCGGCCTGGACCTCGAAGGCGTCTTGTCCGACAACGGTGCGGATCTGTCCGATCGCGGGCCTGAAGGCATAGGTGACATGGCCGGGCTTGCTGCGGATCTCACGATCACCGCGCACTTGAACGACGAATTCAACTACCTCGCAGATCATCTCGACCACACCGCCGACCCGGTCGCTGACCCGATCTTCGACGCGGAGATCGTCGAGGCCGGTGAATGGATCGAGGCTGCCGTGTCGGCCGCAGCGGTCCACGACATCGACCCCACCGCCCCCGACCCTGACTTGACCAGCGGGGGAGCAGAACCCTCGCTCGCACGCACCACGGGCAAGGAGATCGAAGTATGGCGCGATCCCGATGTGGGACGGGGCCGGTGAGATGTTCGACCCGAACCCGATCCAGGCCAAGCTACTCGCGGTCGTGCAGAACCTGGCCAGCGACAACGCGCGCCTGATCGACCAATCCCGCACCGGGGACAACGAGCAACTGTCGCCGATGGCGTTGGCTCATCTCGATATCGGGCGCCGTACCCGGGAGAACCTGGAAGTGATCGCGACCGCGGTCGGGGTGCCGAAATCGGTGATCGACTACACCCGCGCCTCCGGTGAACGCGGACACCGCTGGCAACCCGGCCAGCCCCTGCTGAGCACCGAGGCTATCGACCGCGACACCCTGCTTCGCGGACACCTGCGGGCAGTCGCGCAACTACAGATGATGGCAGGGGTCGGGGCCGCGTTCTCACGACAGGGAACCCTGCCGCGCGAGGGATTCGCCGCGTTCCGGCGGGTGATGGGTCTGAACTGGCAACGCGTCGGCGCCGTCGGGCACGCCCTAGGCCTGAGCGCCGTAGAACAACAACACGCGTGGCAACCCACCAACAGCCCGTGGACCGACCACGTCGCCCAGTCCATGGCAATGCTGGAGCGGGCAGCGTTGAGGACGCGGTGGCGGGCCGTCGTCGAGACCAACTTCGCCACGGTGTCGATGCCGGTGATGGTGCTCCAAGCCGCCGGAATCACCCCCGACGACATCAACCGCCAACTCCCCGTCCTGCCCGACCGGATGGTCGAGCTCGCCGCAGACGCCCTCGAACCCGACCCCGCGACGCGCGGCATGGGTGGGGCTGGCATCGACGCCGCGATCGAGGCCACCGGCGCCGAGTCCCAGACCGAATTCGAGCCCACCGATCACCGGCCTGCTTCGCACCCGGATCGATACCGCGGGCCCGACACGGGCCCGGGGCCGTGACCAATCGGATGCCACTGCTATCGCCCGTCACAGCCCGCCATCACAGAAAGTTCAGTGATTCAACAGGATTGGAGAAACCGGGTGAGTCATCCGCTCTCAGGTGCTGAGGATCTGCCGTCGTGGCAGCTTCGGCTGCTCGAACAAATTCAGAACTCGAAAGCTATGAGCACTACCGCACGCTGTTTCACGGTTACCCGCAATACTCGGCCGCCGCCAGTGGCCCGAGCATCCAGCTCGAAAACTGGCGGACCAACCTGCGGGCACTCGAAGCCGAGCGCTCCGAGATCGAGCTCCACGCCCACGGACTCGACATCCCGCAACGAATGATCGACTACGCCACCGACACCGGTGCCCGGGGGAGCACGCTGGGGCGATACCCCGGAAACCGCGCTGTTGCCGATGTCCCCGCCCGGGGCGAGCACCACGCGCCTGCACCTGCTCGACCAGATCGCCGATGATGTGTGGCGCCTGGAACACACGGCGCTGGTCCGTGCGGAGTACCTGCATCGCGTCCACACCGGTGGGTTGGCCGACAACGAGCCAGGAGAACGCCAGCTCCACGACAACATGGCCGCGCTGTGGCGCCATGCCGCCGGCACCGCGGCGCTGATCGACCTCGACCCGGGTGAGGCCCACCAGTTGTGGGGCCGTGGACCCGACTCATGGCAACAGTTAGCGGAGCTGACCGCAGCCTCCTACACCGATACCGAGCTGCAGCAACGGTTCGCCGAAATGTCGTGGAAAGGAATCGAAGCCGAAGCCTCGCGCAGCTTTGACAACCTGGCGGCCAGTGCCTCCACAGATCTCGCACCGCCGACCCCGTGGGAGGTCGCCGAGCGCGCCGAACAGGCGCTAGCCGCAGCCAGCTTCGCTGACGAACTGGCCCCACGCCTTGGTCATGGCATCGGCACGGCGGTAGAAGCGACCAGCGCCGGGCTCGGCACCGACTGGGAGCCCGACCCCGATCCACAACAACACCCGCCCGGACGCGGACAGGGAGTGGGCGTCGATCAGGGGGCGGGGTCATGACCAGCGGGCGCGATCTGCACCAGGAGCCCGCACAGTGGAGCGACTGGATGCACAGGATCCAGAACCTCGCCGCTGATGTGAGCCGATTTCACGAATCGGGAACGATGTTGATCGGCGAGGCCGACCCCGCGGATCCCCCCACGGCAGGTCCGGCAGCAGGCTAACCGGCTCGACGCCGCCCTCGACGACGCCGAGCAGCAGGCACGGGCCGCAGGCTTGGATCTCACGTGGATCCATGACGCGCGCACGGTGGGCTCGCAGCAAGGCGCGAGCCCGCACCCCAGTGCGGCGCGGCGGGTTCCCCTGCGCGAGCTGGGAATCGAGCGGTTCTTCCTCGACCTGCTCGACCTGGATCTGTGGCAACTCGAAGCGGATGGCAGCCCTCGACTCCGCAGTCCACCTTCGAGTCGCGGCCCGCCACGGCGGTATCGCGGTCGAGTCCGCGCGCACATCCGCCCTGCTCGAGCACATGCACGTGCGGTTTTCGCGGGTCTCATCCCTAGTGGTCGGCGCGCAGATCACCTCAGAGGAAGGCGAACGGATGTGGGGCGCCGGCTGCTGATGCCATGCGGCGCATGCACGCCACCGCTACCGACCAGATGAGCGACGCGCAACTACTCGAACAGTGGCAGGAGTATGCCGATGCCGACGCGAGACTGCGGATGCCCTCTACCGGCGCCAGGACCCTGACACCGGAAAGTTCGTGGAGGACAGTCTCACTGACCTGCCGAGCCCACAACGGATGATCTCGCGAGCCGTCCTGATACGCGAAACCCGTCCACCCGAGGGCACCGAACACCCTGCCACGGAACAGGCACTCGGTGCGGCGATCGGTCAACGGCCCCAAGACGCGGATGCGATCGATGCCGGAGTGGAAGCTGCCAGCACCGACACCCACGCCGACTGGGCGCCGGATCCACGAACCGACCCTGATCCGACCATCCCCGGCTACCAGCCGGGCCACGAACTGGGGGAATGGCGATGACCAGCGCACACGAACCCTCCATGAGTCAGCGCCACGGCGAGCTCCTGCGTCGGGTCCAGAACATGGCTGCCCAGCTGCGCGAGGTGACCGACGCCGGACCGGCCATGTTCGACGACGGCGTCTCCGCAGACAGCCAACTGGTGTGGACCGAGCGACTCGAAACACTCCGCATCGAAAGCGAGCATGCCGAGTTCGAGGCGATGCTGGAAGGTGTCGATCCGGGCTGGGTCCTCGATGCCCGCGAACTCGGCAGCGCGGCGCGAGCTCACCCTCGCCTCACGTGGTGCGCTCCCACCCCGCACGCGCTAACGAAGCGCAGGAGTTCTACCTCGACATGCTCGAGGTAGACCTGTGGAATCTGGAACGCATGGCCAGCCTGGAGGCCGCGCGGGTGAACCGGATCGCTACTGGGCGATGGAATTTCGACCACGACCCGATCGCGGCGGAGCAGTTCTCCGACAACATGGCTGCCCTGCACAACCGGGTGACGGTGCTCGCGGCCGCGGCGCAACTGACACCGGCCGAAGGTGACAGTCTGTGGGGTTCGAGCGTGGAAGGGATCCGCCGCGTGCACGCGGTCACCTTCGCCGCCTACGACGAGCAAGCCTTGGCACAGGAGTGGAACGGCTATGCCCGCGCGGATCCGGCGTTGGCGGTGCCACCGTATGTTCCGCGAGATCCCGAGACCGGCACGCCCACCGAGACCGCCACGGTGGGCCCGCCGACGCCGCGTCAGATGCTCGCCGACGCGACGAGTGCGTTGCGGGTCCAGTTCGTCGACACCGCCATCCGCGGCTCCGAATCAACCGATCTCGCCGCCGAGAGCACTGCGATCACCGCCGTGGTCGACGCGGCCCTGGGCGAGGACCGGGAGTGGATCTGGGAGCCCGACCACGACCCGGCAGCTGGGCGCGGTCGAGAGATCAGCACCGACCGCGGACCAGAACTGTAGGGCCGCAACCGCAAATCTGTGCCTTGTCGGCGCATCGGCTAGGGGGATCTGGACCGAGGCGACCGAACCTGAACCGCTGGGACTTCACACACCCGACAAGGGTGTGACGTTTTCTCGATCCGGAGGAAGCACGATGCCCATCCATACCCGTGAAAACCCACCTTCTGGCCTCGAACCCCGCACCGCCGTACCGCGATCGCTTCTCCGGGAGCATGCGATGAGCTGGGAAACCCGAGGAACGAGCTTTACCAACCCCGACTACTACCGCGAAGCCGCAGACCACGTCGAAGCCGAACTACGCGCCGACTTCGCCACCTACCACCAAACACGCGAGATCGCCGCCTACGGAGAAACCCCGGCCCAGGTCGTCGAACTCAATGCTCGCGCGCACGCCATCGCCCGCCAATGGCAACAGGGCGGCACGCCAGAGCATCAGCAGCTGTGGCAACAACTGACACCGCCGTGCGGGCCTGGACTGCCAACCCTGAATCCGCCCGCGTCGAGTTCGGTCGACTCCAGCAATCGTTCATCGAGGGCGGCTCGGGTATCGACCCGAACACCGTCCGCACCCAACGACAAGCCGCGGAACTGACCGGGCACCTCGAGCCGGTCAACGACCACTCTGCCCAAGACGGTGCCCGGTGGCGGCCCCGCCACTTGAGTATGGTCCCCGACCTCGGCGCCGACGGGGCGCGCTCGGGTAGCGCAGTTGATCGCGCGCTAGGTGGACGATCCGGCGAAGAACTGAGCCTGGCCGAGATCGAGGCGATCATCAACAGCGCTGACGAGCTGCTGTCCGCCGAGGAAACTCTCGGTGATCTCGATACCGGCGAGGAAGAGATCACCGCGCTGCTGCCCGCCGAGCAACGCAACGCACCCTCACGGACAACTTCGCCGCGACCCTCGACCAGCTCCCGGCACAGATCGCTGCCGTGCGCCGACTCCAAGACCTGACCGCTCAACACATCCGGCTGGCCGTCGAATTCGACGGAACACCCCAGGGCGGGCAGGTCCTGATCGGGCAGATGGAGCGGCT
Organism: Nocardia fodinahabitans; assembly: GCF_052983615.1. Lineage (NCBI taxonomy): Bacteria > Bacillati > Actinomycetota > Actinomycetes > Mycobacteriales > Nocardiaceae > Nocardia > Nocardia fodinahabitans. Next base: position 5,529 of record NZ_JBRJJC010000002.1, on the reverse strand, counting down.
GATGGATGGTGCGCGCGAGGCCAACCGCGCTGCTCTATCCGCAGGCGCTGACCCGGACGAGATCACCAGCGCCTACCGAGCAGGGCTGTCGGGGCAGTTCTGGTCACAACAGCCCGGGGCGCCTCGGCTGGCACAGCTCGACCACGTTCTGTCCGAACGCGACAGCGCGCTGGCCGAAATCGATGGATTGCGTGCCCAGCTCGGCATTGCACCCGACCAGCCTCCGGCGCTCGCGCTGGCCGCAGGTGCAGAACCTCCCACCACCTGAGCTCGACGGCCACCTCCGCCGCACTGGAGCCAGGTGGGGCGGTGATCTCCGGCGCGGTCGAGGCTGCCCTGCCCCATGCCGACTTCGCCGCCGAGTGGACGACCCCCGAACTCACCGGCGTCATCGACGCGCCCCCGCGCGAACACATCGTCGACCCCCACCCTGAAAGGTCCAGGTAAATCATGTTCTTCCCCGTGAAACCCGCCGTCGCACCAAATCCGGGATGGGTGAGGAAGCCGATGCTCCTCATTCTGTTGGCACTGCTCGCTGTCGTGTTCGTGCTGTGGGCGGCGTTGAAACTCGGCAGCTGGTCGGCCGGGCAGCCGATGTCATGGAACCCGTTCATCGCCTTGCTGTCGGTCCTCGCCGCAGACAAACGATGGCCCTGGCAGTCGACGCCGATCGCCGTGGTGCTGCTGTGCGCGATCGGCGCGCTGGCGGTGCGCGGGGTGCAGATGTTCACCACCGGCCGCGAGGTCGATGTGGCCGCGCGAACGATGCAACGGCCAGGCAAGATCCGCACCGCTCGCGTCGCCGACAACCTCGCCGACAACCAACGATTGCTCGCCGACGCGCCACCCGAAGTGCGAGCGAATCCGGGACCGCTGTTGGGGCGCACGGTCATCGGCGACATCGCCCTGCACGTACCCGCCGAACTCGGTGTCACAGTGACGGCCGGTCAGCGCACTGGCAAGACCGTCGCGTGGGCGATCCCGGCAGTGCTCTCAGCATGGGGGCCGTGCCTGCCACCCGAACAAACCGGACCTATACCGGCACACCGTGTACGGGCGCGAGCAAGTCGGCCGGGTGTGGGTATGTGACCTGCAAGCGGTGACCGGGCAGGTGGTGTGCGGGTTCTGGGTGAATCTGTTCAACCAAGTCACGGGTTACCCGCGGCGCGAAAGCTGGCGGGGTCCTTCGTGTCCGGGTCGGCCGGTTCGGCTAATGAGATCGCCAATGCCAAGACCGATGCCTACTTCGACGGCGGCGCCCAAGAGCTGTTCGCGCTGTGTGTTCGCCGCCGCGTGCGCGGGCGGAGACCTGCACCATGTCGCGGAATGGCTCGGCCGCGACCAAGATCCGACCCCGGCATTGATTTTGCGCCACTACGGCCACGACCGACCCGCGGCCAGGATCGTCGAATGCCAAGGCCTCTACGCCAGACAACGTGACGGCCTCTACGACATGGCGCGAAGGTTTAACGTGCTCTCCGATTCCGGGTACGCCCAGATGGTCACGCCCCCCGGTTCGGAAACTGTTCCAGGTCAGCGAAACCACCGCCAAGCCCACGACCACGGCATCGAGTCGGGGCGGGAAAGCGTCCTCGATTCGCAACGGTGTCCTGATCGAGTCCACCGAGCAGGCGCGTACCCACCTGTTGCCGGAGTTCGATCCCGTCTCGTCGTCACCTCCAACGACACCCTGTATCCGCTGTCGATGACCGGGCCTGATGGAGCCACTCTTGACCGCCGCGTCGGCCAAGTCCTCGAAGCCGCTCACTGGGGTGCCCGGCCTGCCCGGACGGGCGACTGGCGACACCGTTGTTGTGTGCTCGACGAAGCCGCCAACTGCGCCTGAGTCAGCGAACTGCCCTCCTACTACACCTATTCGGCGGGTTACGGATCATCCTGATGACGATCCTCCAGGTCCTCAGAACAAGGAGAAACCTGTGGGGTGCCAATGGTTTGAAGACCATGATGGCCCAGTCGATCGAGGTCTACGGCGGCTCCATCGCCTCGCGCGACTATTTGGAGCATTGGTCAGCATGGCCGGGCAACACGACGTCTCCGACCGCTCCTGCACCTACACACCCGGCGGTCCAACGCAGCCTGTCCTGGCGCGCAGAACCCATTCTCGATGTCGCGATGCTCGCCGCCCTGCCGAAAGACCGGGCCCTGGTCCGACTTCCCGGCCACGGCCCGGTCGTGGTCCGCAAAGTTCCTGGTTCGACAGCGAGTACGCGCCGCTGGTGCGCAAGTCGATGCAACGGTTCGAAGGTGGGCGGGTCCTTCACTGGTCAAGTCGAGCCCCTCGGGAAGCGGGGACCAGTCGTACGAGCCCAACGCTGCATCGACTGCCACTGCGCAGACACCGATGCCGCAGTTCAGGTCATTTCACCGATTTCGCGCAGGCGTGGATGTTGCCCACGATGAGCGTCCGGTTGGCGCAAGCGAACCGGGAGAACACCTTCACCTGGTGCACGCGTTGGTGGTCTCATCGCCCGGTCGCGGTGCGGGTCGCCCATCTGCACACCGCGTTCGAAGCGATGCGCCGCTCCAAAGCCGGATCGAGCCTGAGCACCTTCCTACTGAGCCACTTCGACCCGCAAGTCAACCTCATCCTCGACGCGGCGAACGGCCCCCTGCACCGGTGCACTCGCACCCATCACCAGACCACCCTGTCGTGCTGCCGTTCGACCCTGTCCCACTCTGGTTGGTTCGGCACCAAGCCTGCCGTTGTCGACGACGGTAAACCACCGAAGAAGTTCGACCACTACAGCGAATTCATCGAACAATGGTTGCTGCCAGTGACGGCAGTAAAGATCGCCGCAAACAACCGTGAGGGCCAGTACATGGTGTCGGCAGGGTGGCGACACCAAAGCGTCGCCATCCGCTTCGCAGGGCTGCACGCCTGCTTCGAGGCCGCGGTCAACGCCGACGACAAGATGGCGATGTCAGCCTTGTTCGTCCGCCACATCGACCCGCAGTTGCGCTACATCCTCGACGCCGCCAACAGCCCCCTGCACAGGTGCACACCCGACCAGCACATCGATAGCCCTGGGCTCACGAGCGACCGGGTACTGGCGAACTGGTTCGGCGCCCCCGGATCGGCCACCCCGATCGAAGCCCTCGGCTTCGCTCCGGACTTCCGGGCCTTGGCCGAGGGCGGTGATCCGCAATGAGTATGGCGAACGCGACCACAGTCCAGAAACGGGTCCTCAAGGCACTACAGAATCAAGCCGCTGACTCACAGAAGCTGCTGACCACCCAGCGCGCCAGCGGTATTGAGCCGACCTCGAGACCGGACGCAGAATATCCACACGCGGAGCGACGCTGCACACCGAACTCGCCGCAGCGGCCCTCGCGGGCGGGGTCCCGGCCGAGTGGTCGATCAGGCCCGCGAACGCGGCACCAAAGCAATCCGCTGGAACACCAACCTGTTCCTACGCCGCGCCGCCCTGATCGACCGCGACGGGCTGATCGACAACCTCCGCGCCGATATCTAGCGACTAGCCCGGTTCACCGGCATTCACGCCGCCTACATTCACGGCACCGGGCGACACGACACACCACCGCGACCGTGGACCAGACCCTCACCACCGCTCTGGCGCCGATCCGCTCAGATCGGTGTCCTGCTCGGTATCGACACCCGACCAAGCCTGACAGCACTGGCCCCACCAGCAATGGATGAAGCAAGCCTCGGCATCGGCGGCCGGGCAGACCCAAGCCCACCTCACCCAACACTGGCACGCGATCGCGAACACCGACATGACCAGCTACACCGCACAATCCATCGCCTTGACCGGAGCAGGGATCACACTGAACCCGACGATCGCCCCACCTCGAGCCGATCGCCATACCCCACGCCCTCAGCGAACGCGATGTCGGTGTGGGTGGCATGCCCTCCGACGCGCCAGGCGCACACATCGGTGCCGCTGTCGACGCCACGCGATCCCAGGCGGCCCACACCGACTATGACGCCGACATCACCGCACCGGTGTTCAGCGACCCCCAAATCAACTATCCCGATCGATCCATGAGAGCCCTCGGTTGTCCTGCGTCTATTCCGATCTGCCCGCCCCACAGGCAGAGTCGCTCACGCCGATCCATGACCTGGCTCGCCGCGCCGGTGTCGTCCGTGGACGCCGGCGAGCATGCCCTCGAACTCGTTCGCCTCGACCTGACCGCAGCATCGCCGAGATCACCGCCGCCAGCAGGGGAGTGCCCGCGGTGTGGATCAACCAAGCTCGCGAATACGGCACCGCGAACAGGGTGTGGCGACCGACGACGGTGTTGCGCGATCCACCCAAAAATAACGTGATCCGTCGTGGGTTCGGCCGAGTCGTCGCCGACACGAACCGGCTCGTCGACATGGCCACGGTCTCGGTCCTGCGCCACCAACATCTGCAACGAGCCGGATCGAATCAGAACCAGAACCTGCGGTGGCGCACCAGCTTCGACGGAATATGGATGCGATCCGCACGCGCATCATTCACACCGCCGCCGCGATCGGAATGAGCCCCGCCCAACGCGTCCGCGCTGTGACCGTGACCGATGCCTCACCTCGCTGACCGTCTCGCCGCCCACAGGCCCGCTCGCCGCCGATGACGACCGCGCTCTGGCGTGACGTCGCCACCTGGTGGTCGCGGCGAGTGTTCGTTCGTCGCTAGCCAGCCTGCGCCGCACCAATCATTCTCGCCGACAGCTGTCGAACCGGGCCTGGTGGTGCCACCGACACACAAGAACTTCACCCGCGCTCGCCAGCAACTCATCGACCCCATCACAGCGGATGATCCCTCGACCACCGGGCACAGGATCGAGAACGCAGTCCACCTCGCGCTCCCGGCCACGGCAACAGAACCTGACAAGAGTCAGCCGAGCAACACCCACCGCCCAGCCAACCAACAGATCGCTCCCTCATTGCGGGCCTTGAATTTGTGACAACTGAGGCTGGCCCAGCTGGTCGGAGTCGTGACTACGACCGAAGTTGTTTGGCTATAGCTACCTCGTAGATGATTCGACCGTCGCAGACCATCGCCTCAGCTTGGCCGCGCACATTTTGACGCCAGGTGGTGACCGACCCGGCTGGTCCGGCGGCCGACTCGTCGACTGTGGTGATCGCCGTCGTTGACCATCGGAGCGGCGGTTGGTCGCTGTCCATGGTCTGCGACGCAGACTTCCTGAAGTTCCCGCACCGGCCGATAGCGGGTTTCGGCCATCCTGCTGAATCGGGCGTCGACACCTCAACTGTCTGTGTCTTGCGGAGCTACTTACGAAACGGTTCATCGTGCTAAATATCGGGCAGGAGAAGTCAATTGACCGTAATCGTCCCAGCCGCACCGCCCGACCTCGCTGACGCATTGACCGAGGACGGTTCGATACTTACGACGGCAGTAGTAGACCTGGTCTTCTGGACTATCGAGCACAGAGAAGTCCTCGCCGATGCGATAGCCGACACCAGGTCAGTGGTGGTTGCGTCAGCTCATGTGATAAATGTGCTGTGGCAGTTCTGCGGGAGTGGTTCGCGAAACGACACGCGGC